>CAZMCS010000011.1:0-18901 GCA_964565085.1 uncultured Muribaculaceae bacterium
TTCATATGTTTTATTCTTCCAAGTAAGCCAAAAACTTTATCATGAACATTTTCTCTTATAGCACATGTATTTAATATAATAATATCTGACTCTTCCATTACTGAAGTATTTTCAAATCCAACACTTTCTAGTATACCTTTAATTCTTTCAGAATCATGTTCATTCATTTGACATCCATAAGTACGTATGTAAAATTTTTTACCAATACCAATATCATTATAATTATTTATATTATAATTTAAATATTTTATATTACTTTTGATTCTCTTTTTTGCATCTAGCATAGTTGGTAGTTTCACAGATATCACTCCCTTTGCATTCGTATTATATCATAAATTTAAAGTAACAAAAAACAATTATTAATTTATAATAATTGTTTTATTTTTTAATATTTTGAAGAATAATTTGAATTGTAAGGTTTTCTGTTTGAATTCTTTTTAGCTTTTCTACATTCTGGACATCTTACTGGTTCATTTTCAAAACCTTTTTCTTTATAGAATGCTTGTTCACCAGCTGTAAAAGTGAATTCTTTATTACAATCTTTGCAAATAATTATCTTATCTTTTAGCTCTTTTGGTTCCATTTTGTTACCTCCTTCTTTGATTTAAAGTTATTTAATCGTTTATTAGAAAGAAACAAATAAAACTCAAATCTAAATTACATTATATCATAATTATATGCATATAGCAACATTTATTGTATTAAATTTACATCTGGCAGTGTTATATTATTTATATCATTAAATGTCATGGTATAGTTAATGTTTTCATAATCTGTTTCATTTACTATATTATATACATTTGTGAGTTCTAATTCTATCTTTACAATATGATCATTAAAATGTACATCAATAATTACATCAAAGTCTTCATTAGTCATAAACTGAGTATTATTAATTGAATTGTAAACGGATAAAACCTTTGTCTCATTAACTTTGTATCTTGCAATTTTGGATTTTTCCTCTGCCAGATAAATTGCTGTTTCATTATTAATTACTTTCATAATATTGTCAAGATCTAAAAATGTTTCATCATAATTATTATATATATTTAAATCCTTTTTTATACTATAATTTGTAAATTCCTGATTAACTTCATAAAAAGCATTATCTTGTCTAAAATAATAATTTACTTGATCTCTGTACTTTTTAGTAATTATTTCCTTATCCTTACTTTCTCTTCTTATACTTACTAATAGTATATCAGCATCCGCTATTATAGTTATATTACTATCAAAATTATTATTTTGAATTTCTTCATATTTTACTTTTAAATCATCAGTACTTTGATAATTATCATTATTACTATTTTTATTATTTCCAAAATAACCAAGAAGAAGAATAAGTATAAAAAACACTGCATACCCTGAAAATGTTAAAATTGCTTTATTTCTTTTTTCATCAGGTGTCATTTCATCTGATTTCTTTCCAAAAAAATTAAATATATTCATTAAATATCATTCCTTTCAACTCTTTTCTTCCATTTATGAAATCAGTTGCAGTCATTTCTTTTTTTCCCTCGGGTTTTAATCTCTTTATTATAATTTCTTTATCTTTACACATTACTCCAATACCATCTTTATACACATTTGTTATTTCTCCCTGTTTTCCTTTAACTACACTTCCTATTTTTGACTCTGTTATCTTTATATTTTCTTTATCAAGTATAGCATAACTTACAGGGAAAGGATATAATCCTCGAATCTTATTATATACTTCTAATGCAGACTTATTAAAATTCAATAATTCATCTTCTCTTTTTATATTATAGGCATAGGTTACTTTATTTGAATCCTGTTTAATCCTTACATTGCTTTTATTAAATATACTTGGCAATGTTTCTATTAATAATTCACTTCCCAACTTACTTAACTTATCATGAAGAATTCCAACATTGTCATTAAAATCTATTTTTATTGACTTTTGAGATATTATATCTCCTTCGTCCATTTTTTCATTCATATACATTATTGTTATACCTGTTTCTTCATATCCTTCAATTATTGCTTGGTGAATAGGTGCTCCTCCACGTAGTTTAGGAAGAAGTGAAGCATGAACATTTATAGCTTTATATTCTGGAGTATCTAATAAAATTTTTGGAATTATTTGACCATAGGCACATGTAATTATTATGTCAGGTTTAACCTCAAGTATTCTTTCATAATTTTCTCTTATCTTTATCGGTTGAAATACTTCAATATCATTTTTTAAAGCAAGTTCTTTTATAGGAGAAAATTTAATTTCTTTATTTCTTCCTACTTCTTTGTCTGGCTGAGTTACTACAAGAAGGACATTATAATTATCAATTAATGATTGAAGTATTTGTACAGCAAACTCTGGTGTTCCCATAAATACAATTTTTTTATTTTTTAAGTCATTCATTGTTTCTCCATTTTACAATAATATTATATAATAAAAAAAAGATACTTACAATTACTTATAAATACTTTTTAATATAACTAAATCATATTTAATGGATTTATATCAATATCAAGTTTAATAATATTATTAGTATAGTTTGTTCTAATTTCTTTTAATAATTTAAATAAATTTTCTTCTTTTTTATACTTAATTATAATTTGAAAATGATACTTATTTTTTAATTTAAAAATTCTTGCTGTTGAAGGACCTAATATAATAAAATTCTCATTTAAATTATTTTGTAAATATTTCTTTATTTTATTACTTTCATCTCTTGCTTTTTCATAAACTTCACTTATTATTTTTAAAGATACTAAATAATAGTATGGGGGATACTTCAACTTTTTTCTTATTTCCATTTCATAGTTATAAAACGGAATATAATTATAGTTTTTAATAAACTTTAATACATAATTATCTGGATTATATGTTTGAATTATTACTTCTCCTGGTAATAAATATCTTGCACTTCTTCCACTAGTTTGCATTAACAGTTCAAATGTTCTTTCGCTACTTCTAAAATCAGGTATTGAAAGAGAAGAATCAATATTAAGAATACCAACCAAAGTTACATTTGGGAAATTTAATCCCTTTGATATCATTTGAGTTCCTACAAGAATATCATATTCATTATTTTTAAAACTATCAATCAGTTTTTGATGACTTCCCTTTTTACTTGTAGTATCCACATCCATTCTTAATACTCTGGCATTTGAAAACTCTTTTTTTAATATACTCTCTAACTTCTCTGTTCCAACTCCTAAATCTTTTATTGACTCTTCATTACAATGAGGACATATACTACTCATAGGCTCTTTATAGCCACAGTAGTGACATGTTAATGAGTTACTAGTTTTATGATAAATTAATGAAATATCACAGTTTGGACATTTATGAACAAAGCCACAAGAAGAACAACTTATAAATGTTGAATATCCTCTTCTATTTAAAAGTATAATAATCTGCTCTTTTTTTAATAAACGCTCACTTATTTTGTTTTTTAGCATTGAACTTAAAATAAAGTTTCTCTTCTTGTTTTCCATAGTCATGTCTATTAGTGTTATTTTAGGAAGATTATCATTTATTCTTTTATCTAAAGATACTAATTTAAATATTCCTTTTACAGCTCTAGAATACTGCTCTAAAGAAGGTGTTGCACTTCCCATAATGCATAATGCATTATGATATTCACATCTAGCAAATGCAATATCTATTGCATTATATTTTGGTGCGCTTTCCTGCTTGTAAGTAGTACTTTGACATTCGTCTATTACTATTAACCCAATATTTTTTAGTGGCGCAAAAACTGCACTTCTGGCTCCTACTACAACAGAAACCTCTCCTTTGAATATTCTTCTATATTCATCATATTTTTCACCTTCACTAAGACGAGAATGAAGAACAGCAACTGAATCACCAAAACTGTATTTAAACCTTGATACAATTTGTGGAGTCAAACTTATTTCAGGTACAAGTACTATTGATGTTTTTCCTTCATTTAAAATTTTTTCTATAACCTTTATATATACTTCAGTTTTTCCACTTCCAGTAATTCCATATAATAATACCTTCTTGTTTTCCTTTTCATTTATAATTTCTTCATATACTTCTTTCTGTAAATCAGTTAATTCAATATTTCTCTTTTCTTCTTCTATATAAGAAACATTTCTATTAACTTCTTTTTTAATTTCTAAAACTATATCTTCTTTTATTAAATTTCTTAATCCACTAAATTTTATTTTACTCTTTTTAACTATTTCTTCTTTCATCAAATATTCTATTATTTCTATTTCTCTTTTTCTTCTTGAATGTTCTTCAATATATTTTAAAACATCATATTTTTTATTTAATTTTAAATATGTTTCATATTTTCTATTTATATTTGTCTTATTAGATGCTTTTAATGCCTTAGGAAGCATTATCTGATAACAGGAGATTAGATTTGATAAAGTTGTTTCTTTCATCTTGAAACCCAAATTTAAAAGTTCATCATTTAAATAAAAGTCATTTTCCACTACTCTATAAATCTCTTTATATTCAACATTATTTTTATTATCATGAATATTTAAAACAAAACCTTCTACTATAGTTTTACCAAAGGGCACTAATACCTTATGCCCAACTTTTAAAGTATTTTTAATATTATCAGGTATAATATAATCAAAAGTTTTATCTAAACTTTTTACATTATACTCAATTATTACACTAGCATACATAAATACCTCTTAAAAAAGATCCAATAGTTGATCTAACTTATCAATTACTCTAAAACCTTTAGATTCCATATCTTTAGAAAACCTGACACCAATTTCGCCTTCACTTTCCCATTCTATTAAATTTGCAGAGTAATCGTCTACCAATATAGTTCCATTAGTGTGAACCATTTTAGTTTTTGATATTGATTTAGGTACTAAAATAATTGTAATATCTTTAAAATATTTGCGAATGAATTCTATTTTTAAAGCTCCTTCTTCAAGAGAATAAACATGAGTAAGTAGACTAATAATAAATTTATTTGAATTAATTAACTTCTTTATACAGTTTATACTATCTTTTAAAATATATTTTTCATCTATTACTTTAGAATAATCAAACTTCTTTAAAAACTTACCAGTTGCTTCATGATCCTTATGATTAATATTTTCTTTCTCAAATTCTTTATAAAATAATGGTATTGTATCTAATACTACTCCGTCAAAATCTATATATAGTTCTTTCATATTATTACCTCTTAATATTATTATACAATAGATTTTATTGCTTCGCTAGAAAATTAAAAAAATCTATAATTAGATTTTTTCATTTTTTATCTTATTATTTATTTGGGTAGTATTTTTTGAAATCAGTAAGATCATTATTAAAAATTCAAAGATTATTCTAAGTATCACATTTCCTATAGTAAGAAGAAATATAAAAATTAAAAAGTTTTGACCAATATATCCAAAAGATATTAAAGTTAAATATATTGTACCTGTAACATATAAAATTTTTAACAATACTTCTGAAAGGAACACTTTAAAATGAAGAAGATTACTTAAGTATCTTCCAAACTTTGTTAATTTTATTCCTTCACTTTTGCTTAAAAATAAATAATATATTAAAATACCTCCCGAGCATGCTAACACAAATGAAATTATCATCCATATAAACATGTTTGAAAAGTGTATCAATTCATTATAATAATATGCATTATACATAGCTTTTCCCTTTCAAAAAACGAAAAGATATATAATTTTACTTATATATCTTTTCAATAAATACTATGTATAAGTAAAAAATTTATTCTAACTTTTTTTTAATTTTTTTATATAGTACTTTCAAATTAGGGAAAGAAATAACAAATCTTTTTAATAAAACATTTGAGTTTTTCAATAATTCCTGTCTAATATATTTATTAATTTCTTCAGTAGAATCTCTTGAAATAAATTTAATTCTATTTTTTATTTTAAATAACATTAATAAAGTAGTAATTAAATCTATAGTAAATATTATAATAAGAATTAAATTAACTATTTTAATAGTTTTTAAAGAAATGTTGTTTAATATATTAAATAAAATTGGGTTAAACAAATATAAACAAAGCACACAACCAATACCAAAAGCTAATAGATTTGAAATACATATCCTTCCATTAATATTAAAATTTTTATGACTATAGTCCCACCATCTTGCTCCAAAGAGTTTTTCCATAGCAAAACTGATTAAGTATTCTAATGCTCCACAAATAATAATTGATTCTATAAATACTAAAATTGAATATGAAATACTTTTTGTTAAAATTATAGTTACCATAAGTGAGCCAATTCCATAAATAGGTACATACGGGCCAATTAAAAATCCTCTGTTTATAATTTTTTTAGTTGCTATAAAAGTAAAAAACACCTCTACTACCCAGCCTATTATAGAATATATAAAGAATAAAGCAATATACAGTTGTAACTTATCCATATTTTAACCTCTGATATTTATTATAACATATAATTAAAAAATAAATATAATAAAAAAGATAGATTGATATTTACTCTATGTAATGTTACACTAATTTCAAGCAAATATTTATTTTAAGAAAAGGAAAGTATTATGGAAACATCAATAAATAAACAAAACAATGAACAAGAAAACTATATTGTAAAAAAACTTAAATCTGTGAAAAGCAAATTATATCAGGCATATTTAATCCCTTTTAGTGTAGATTTCACTTTTCGTATAGGTGCTGCAATTTTAAGTGGCTTTGTAGGATCAGAAGCAGCGACAATAATTGGAATTTCTGTTTTATCGTTAACTAGAATTAAAGCAGTAAAAGATTTATTTGATGTAACAAAAGGTCTTGTAGAAACTGAAAAATTACATGACCCAACATTAACAATTAAAAAAATGTTTGCACGTGATTTCAAAGTTTTAATTAATTCCATTATATCAAGATTTAAATTTAAAAATAATGGGAAAAAAGATAAATCTCAAACGAACTCTATATTAATTATTTTAGGAGCACTTGCTCCTATGTTATTTGATTACTTTTCAATGGGTATTGCAGCTACACATGGCGCAACAGGAGTAGTGGTTACTCAAAGCATTGATACCATGCTTCATGTAAGTTCTTTAATAATATTATTTTCAAATGTTAAAAAGATAAATGAAAAACTTCGTAAATTTAATATTGAATACTATAATCCTTTTAAATCTTTTGTTAATGAATCTTTAATATTACATAAACAGAGTTTTGGTTCAAAAATTAAAGATTTATTTAATCATCATAACTTAAAAGACATTTTAGATAAAGATAAAACAAATCAAAGTCCAGAAAAGATAAGAAGATTTTTAATTAATTCAAAAAATGTAGATGAAATTATTAAAAAAGCAACTAATTCACAGGAATTGGAACAATTTTATTTACAATTTCCTAATGATGTTGATTATGCTGAAAGAAGCATAAGAAAATATGGTGATAAATATGTTGTTGTTACTAAAATAATTGAAACAGATGAATCAAATGAACTTGGTTCACCTGATCTTTCCAGAGAAACTTATACAGTTGAAATAACAGAAAAAAGATATAAAGAGTTTTTAAAACTAAACGGTAATAATCCAATTTATAAACTTACATGTTACACCATTCCAATAAATAATGTTGAAACTACTATTTTATTGGATGTTTATAAAGACATGTTTAAAGGATTAAATATTGCCAGAGTTAAATTTAAAGATTCTGAAGAATCTTTAAAATTTATAAAACCTAAATGGTTTGGAAATGAAATCACTACTAACCCTGATTATACTGGAAAACATTTTCCAATACCAAAGAATAATTAAAAAACTTACATTTGTAAGTTTTTTGTTTTATTAATTTATTTTAATATGAACATCTCTTAATTGCTGTTCAGTTACTGTATTAGGAGCTCCCATCATTAAGTCTTGTGCATTTCCATTTAATGGAAATGTTATTATTTCTCTTATGTTTTCTTCTCCTTTAAGTAACATTAACATACAATCCACGCCTGGAGCCATACCTGCATGAGGTGGAGCTCCAAATTGAAATGCAGTATATAAAGAGGAAAACTTTTCTTTTAAGACTTCTTCACCATAACCAGCTATTTCAAAAGCTTTTTTCATAATCTCCAAATCATGATTACGAACAGCTCCACTACTTAATTCTACACCATTACATACTAAGTCATATTGATATGCTACAATTTCTTCCGGATTTTTATTAAGTAGACTATCCATACCTCCTTGAGGCATACTAAATGGATTATGAGTAAAGTCCATTTTATTTGTTTCTTCATTATACTCATACATTGGAAAATCTTCTATAAAACAAATTTCAAATCTACTTTTATCAACAATATCAAGTTTTCTACCTAATTCATTTCTAATAAATCCGGCTTGCTTACTTGTAGAAGTTTCTTTCATACCAGCTATAAAGAATATTACATCATTAGGCTTAAGTTCACATATTTCAATTAAATCTTTTCTTTCTTCATTACTTAAAAATTTATCAATAGGCCCTACAAAAGACATATCTTCATTAACTTTGAAATAACCAATACCTGGCATTCCAATAGATGAAGCATATGAAGCAACTTCATTAAACCAAGAATTTGACTTATCTCCAATGTTATTTACTTTAATACCTCTTACTATTGCACCACTGAATGGTTTAAATTCAGTATTCTTAAATATTTCAGTTAAATCTACAATTTCTAAAGGATTTCTTAAGTCCGGTTTATCAGAACCATATTTTAACATGGCATCCTTATACTTAATTCTTTTAAATGGTTTACTTACTTCTTTATTTCCAAACTTCTTAAATGTTTCATATACTACTTCTTCTGCTACATCATATACATCTTCTGCAGTTGCAAAAGACATTTCAAAGTCTAATTGATAAAATTCTCCAGGCGTTCTAAATGATCTTGCATCTTCATCTCTGAAACAAGGTGCTATTTGGAAATATCTATTAAATCCACTAACCATTAATAATTGCTTAAATATTTGAGGCGCTTGAGGAAGTGCATAAAATTTTCCATGATGTTTTCTTGAAGGCACTATAAAGTCTCTTGCTCCTTCCGGAGAAGATGCTGTTAATATAGGTGTTTGAAATTCATAAAAACCTAAACTTCTCATTTTATCTCTTAAAAAACTTATTACTTCACTTCTAAATAACATATTCTCGTGAACTTTAGGATTTCTTAAATCTAAATATCTATATTTAAGTCTTGTTTCTTCATTTACTTCATGAGAAGTTATAACTTCAAATGGAAGTAACTTATTAACTTTACTTATAACTTCTATTTTAGTAACTACTACTTCTATTTTTCCTGTAGTAAGATTAAAATTATAATCATTTTCTCCTCTCATTCTAACTTTACCAAATGCAGTTATAACAGATTCACGAGTTAAATTACTGAAAATGGAATCATCATTACTTACCAATTGAACTAACCCTTTTTCATCTCTTAAATCAACAAAAACAATGCCCCCATGATCTCTTATATTACCTACCCATCCAGAAACTTTAACTTCTTTTCCTACATATTCTTCTGTTATTTCTCCACAATAATTTGTACGATATTCATTTATTTTCATTTTATCATCTCCTTCATCATATTCATAGTTTTAAGTGGATTAGCTTTTCCTTTAGTTTTCATCATAACCTGACCAACAAGATAATCTATAGCATTAGTTTTACCATTTTTATATTTTTCTATAGCCTCATTATTTTCATTTATTACTTCTTGAATAATTTCTTTTATTTCATCATCATTATCAAGTTGTTCTATATTTAACTCTTTCACTAACTTATTTGGATCTTTTTTTTCATCAAGTGCTTTTACTAATACTTCTTTACCTTGCTTTATAGAAATCTTTCCTTCATACACTAAAGAAATTAATTCCTTTAGCATATTAGGTGTTAATATTATATCATTAATAGTGAATTCATTTTTATTTAAATAACTAAGAATAATACCATTTATCCAGTTAATACTTATTTTAGGATTAGCTCCTTCTTTAACAGTGCTTTCAAAGAAGTCACTTATTTCTTTTTCTTTCACTATTATACTTGCATCATACTCAGATAATTCAAACTCTTTAATATATCTTTCTTTTCTTTCAAAAGACAATTCAGGAATTTCTTTTTTTATTTGTTCTAACCATTCACTACTTATTTTATATTTAGGAATATTAGGTTCTACAAAATATTTATAATCAATTGCATCTACTTTACTACGCATAAATATAGTAGTTCCTGTTTCTTCATCCCACCTTCTTGTTTGCTGAGGCATTTCATCATACGTACCATCTTCTTTGGCTTCAGTTTGTCTTTTAATTTCATAATTAATTGCATCCCTTACTCCACCAAAAGAGTTTACATTCTTTATTTCAATCTTAGTACCCCAATTTTTCATATCTGTTTCATCTTTATCTTCATCCATAATAGATACATTAACATCGCACCTTACTTGACCTTTTTTACTATCTGCTTCACTAATGCCTGCATATTGATAAACGCTTCTCATAGTTTCTAAAAATGCAACAGCTTCTTCTGCAGATCTAAAATCTGGTTCAGTAACAAGTTCAAGTAAAGGAACGCCTGCTCTGTTATAGTCAATAGTAGAGTATGACTCATAATGATCTATTGACGCTGCATCTTCTTCCAAGTGAATGTTATTAATTCTTACTGTTTTTTTATCATCATTTACTTCATATGTAAATGAGCCATAAATTCCAATTGGAATTGGCTTAGTTTCTTGAGTAATCTGATACCCCTTTGGTAAGTCTGGATAATAATAATTTTTTCTTTCAAAATACAAATATTCAGGTTGCTTACAATTTAAAATCATACTCGCCATTATAGCCTTTTTAACTGCTTCTTTATTTACAAGAGGTAAAATTCCAGGAAATGCCATATCTATAGCACAAACATTAATATTAGGTATTTCTGAATAATCATTCTTTGCAGGTGAAAACACTTTTGTATTAGTTTCACTAATTTCACAGTGCATTTCAAGACCAATAAGTACTCTATATTTATTCATGACTTACCTCCTTGGCAATTTGTCCCTTATAAGGCATCATAGATTCAATCGCATATGCCATATTTAAAACATTTTCATCGTCATAACAATTACCTGTAATGTTTAAACCAACAGGCAAGTCATTAACAAAACCACATGGAATTGTTATTGAAGGAAACCCTCCATAATTTCCAATTTGAAGATGTTCTTCTAAAATAGTTGTACGTTCATCTAATGAATCTAATGAGCCATCTAATAGTCTTGCAGGCCCACTTTTAACTGGTAAAATTACTCCATCATATCTTTTAAATAATTTTTTCCATTCATCAACAAGTAATCTCCTTACTCTTTGAGCATTATAGAAATATCTGTTTTTATTTTCAGCTTGAAGAACATAAGAACCAATTACAAATCTTCTTTTAATTAATGGAGAAAAACCTTCAGTACGATAATTCTTCATCATTTCAATGTAAGAGTCTCCCTTAGCTCTTGGCCCAAATATGATACCTGTTAAATTTGACATATTAGATGTTGCTTCAGCACAAGAAAGAACTACATATACAGAAGCTGAAGCATTTAATAATTTTTGATTAACTGAAACTTCATCTATTTCAAAACCAAGATTTCTTGCTTTATCTAATACTTTGTGAAAATTCTCTAAATGACTTTTTAATTCACTTGAAGCATTAGGATACATTTCAAGACTTGCTATTTCTTTTACATAGCATAACTTCTTTCCTTTAATATTACCAGTTAATGATTCTAATAAATTAATATCACTAGAATCCCAAGAAGTCATATCTTTTTTATCTTTACCTTTCATTGCATCTACTACTATTGCAGCATCCTCAACACTTCTTGTTAAAACACCACAGTGATCTAGGGAAGATGCAAAAGGAAATAAACCATATCTTGATATCATTCCATATGTTGGTTTATATCCAACTATACCACAGTATGCAGCTGGTACTCGTATTGAATCACCTGTATCACTTGCGGTTGCAAATGGATATACTCCTGTTGCCACAGCACATGCAGAACCAGCAGAAGATCCTGCACAAGTTCTTTTAACATCCCAAGGATTTTTTACTGTTCCAGTATGACAAGTAGTACCTGTTGCTCCCATTCCAAATTCATCTAAAGCTGTTTTGTTAATACCTACTGCACCAGACTTTTCTAAGTTTTCAATAGCAGTTGCTGTAAAAAAAGGAATATAATTTTTTAATGTATTAGATGAACCTGTACTTAAAATACCCTTTGTACTGTAATTATCTTTTATACCATAAGGAATACCAGATAATAAGTTTTCTGTTACTTCGACTTCCTTAGTTTCGTCAAGTATAGTTACAAAAGCATTATACTTTTCTTGTACTTCATGAGATTTCATTAAAGACTCTTCAATCAACTCCTTTGAAGTTACTTTTTTATTTATTAAAGCCTCATGTATCTCTTTTATACTCTTATCCATATAATTCATTATTTCACCACCTTAGGAACTCTAACTTCTCCACCGACATGATCATCACAGTTTGATAAAAGTTCTTCTATATTAGTAGAACCATCCTCTTCATCATCTTCTCTAAGTTCATATATAAAATCATCTAAGCAATGTGACATAGGTTCAACACTCTCTATATTAGGAATTTCATTAATAATATTAATATTTTTATCAATTATTTCAAATTCCTCTAAAACCATATTATTCTCTTCATCTGTAAGTCCTATCAATAGTTTTTCTGCTAAATCATCAACTACTTCTTTTGTAAATTTCATAATATCCTCCTTTAAATTAAAAAAACAGCAACCAAAACCCCATAAGGGACGATTACTGTTATACCCGTGGTACCACCCTATTTATCATATTAATGATCACTCTTATATTTAACGGTTTACCGGCTTACATTACTACTATTTCACATAAGCAACTCCAAAGTGTTCTTCATAATATATTCCTATTGTTAGCTTTCACTATCCTAACTCGCTTTTTATAGTATTATATTACTACTCTCTTCTTCTCAGTCATTGCTAAAATTATATGATAAAATGTTTAAAAAGTCAATTATTTTATACTCGTTAATTCTTTTATTTAAATTTTAATATAATATTTTATATTATATCTACTTTAAATTTGTATGTGATTGCTTTGTCTTTTTAAAACAAATTTCTTTCTTATTGCTTTATTTATATTTTCATGTTTTGGATTTAATTTTGTTAAAAGTTTACAATCATCTTTTCTAGTTACGAATAAAAATGTTTTATCTTTTTTATTGATAGCTTTACATATTACTTCAATATATTCATTACCATATCCGAAAGTATTACCTTTCTAATTTATAACAATACTAGTTTTTTTACTAATATTTATACTTCATTTGATTTTTATAAATTTCTTGAAAATTCAGTTGTGATAGGATGTTTTTTTAATTGTAAAAGAAACTCCAGTTGTTTAGCAGAATACTCTATATCTTTATCAAGATTATATACTGCTTGATTAGTAATATCTTCTTTTAAATTTGATATAATTTGATCTGTTGGAATTCCAATATTGTGACAAGTAAGTAAATTTTTTATCAACTTACAGTAAGTTGTTTCTTCTGTCAAGTATGCGTTAAATTGAACCCACATTGGAACCACACTATTTTCTTCTCTTTCTATATTTGAATATATTGTCCAATTAAAAGTTGAGTCTTTAAATTGAATTCCCAAACAGTTTTGAGAAAGATAATAACTTAAAACGTTTGCCATTATGTATTTATATACAGCCGAATTTTCATCATCTATACTTAAATTCATCCCTTCTAAAATTGTTCTTTTATATTGTTGCATATTTAAATTAATAGTCTTGCCTTTATGATTATTAGTCAAAACACAAAGTGAAAATATTAAGGAAGTAGAAGATAAGGCTAATGTAGTTGTGTCTTGTAAGGTAGATAGTGTCAATTCTTTAAATATGTCATGAATTTGCTTAAATATCTCAATCCATCTATCACATTTATTAATTATTTCTTCAGTAGATAATATTTTTTCAATGTCGGCTTTTAATATACCTTTACCATTTATTTTACCAATAAGTGGTGATGAAGTTAAAACATCTAATTTATTTGCATTATTCTTTACAGTAATATGTGATAAACCATACTCTTCTGGTGTTGTTAAATTTATTTCGTTTCCCTCTTCTAAAATGAGATATTTTATTTCATCCTTTTCTAAAAAAAGATATTTTTTTCCATCAATTTCTTTAATTTTCATTTAAATCCCCCTTTAACATCTTTATATTATAGTATTTATTTACTAAATGTCAATGTATTTATTTTTTACTCTTTACACAACAATGAAAATTTATATGAGATAAAAAGTGCTGATATAAACAATAAGATATAAATAAGTCCATTTAAGTCAAAAGTAAATCCAGGATATATTGCTGCTACTGAACCTATTACAAAACCAAGTATAATACTATAAGTAAGTAAATAATGATTCTTAAAGAAGTAACGAATAAATTTAACCAATACCATTGCACCTACTATCATTCCAAGAATAAAAGGAATTACTTGAATAGCTTCTTTACTTGAAAGTCCTAATGGATCATTTAAAATATTTAATAAGAACTGATACATCCCAATAAGCATTAACATAAATGAACTGCTTATTCCAGGTACAATCTTACCTGTAATATAAATAAAACCTGCTATAAAAATTAAAAAGTATGATAATAAACCACTATTTAAACTAGCAGAAAAATCTATATTAAATGTATTTCTACCAAATACAAATAATATTAATGAAAATATTAATGCACCAAAAAATCCATATAAATTTAATTTAGTATCTCCTTTTTTTGTTGCTTCTTTATATATTGCAGGTAAACCACCTATAATTAATCCCATAAATATGTATTTAGCTTGATTTGGATAATTACCAAAAAGAAAGAATAATATTTTACCAAAAAGTATAAATCCTGTTACTACACCTATAATTATAGGTGTTAAAAATAAAGCATTCTTTTTAAAGTCTTTAGAAAGATTTGCAAAAGCATTTATTATCTTTTCATAAACACCCATAATAACTGCTAAAACTCCACCACTTACACCTGGTAAAATCATACCTCCACCAATAATGGTTCCTTTTAATATATATTTAATCTGATTAATAAAAAACATAAATACTACTCCTATCATATCTATTATATCATAATTAAAAAAACAGTAAATTATTTTAAAATTCACTATTTTTTTTCAGTTTTAAATAATATTCATAGGTTTCATTAATAGATTTCTCCATTGAATTTAAAAATATCTTTAATAAATAACAACTTTCTAATTTTACTGTTCTTAATCTTCTTTCAACTTCAAGTTGGAAAGCATTTGTAATCTTTGAAATTTGTCTGGTTACTTGGCCACCTAAATACTCAGTACCATTATCCACTGAAAAATTATTATATAAAAAGTTTTTAAAAAATATATTTATTATATCTTTACTGCATGTACTGTAATTATCAGACCACATACTACAATCATATGTTTTTCTTTTGTTATTTCCATGAAAATCAATAACTAAAAAATGATAAGTATTTGAAATAAATTTTATTAACTCTTTTAAATATATATTTTCAATATTTGTTAAAGTAATCCCCAATGGATAATTAGGATCATCATTATCATTATAAATTCTTACAAAATAAGAACAATCACATTTATCTGCTAAATATATTGCCAAGGGTCCTGTTAAATAATCTCTAGATTTTACTTTTTCTTCTCTAATTTGTTTTACAGCATGAGGTGCTGAAATTAAAATGGGTATTTTACCTTTTTTAAATATATAATTTCTTCCATCTATAGGAATACCATTTTTATCATTTATTTTAAACTGATTATTTAATGTTTTTATTTTATCAACAAAATTATTTGTATTAATCTCCTCCATATCACTTATTTTAAAAATCAATATATTTTACACAATCAAATTTAAAATTATGAAATATTAACACTATACATTTCTTCATGATACTCACCTCAATTTTTTATATTATATCATAAAAATCTTAATCTAAAAAGATTGAGATTATATTTTGTTAATAGTACAAAAAGAATGTATTCACAACTTTTCACCAAAGTAAGCAATAGATATCAATTACATATTAATTTTAATATAAATTTCATAAAATAGTGTCTTTTTTAATCTTTCATTTTATATTTTCTGGCTTTTTTCTCTCCGATAACTTCAATTATATTTAGTTCTTCAAACTTTCTTAAGTATTTTCTCAGATTTGCACTATTTTTTCCTGTTATATGAATCATTTCAGTAATAGAAACAAATGCTCCATTTTTTAATAATGGTGTTATTTTATTTAAAATATCTTTTTCAGTTTTACTTAAATTGTTAAACAAATTTATATCTGTTTTTTCAAGCACATTTAAATCAAATTCTTCAATAGTTCGTAATATAACATCTAACATAAATTCTATAAAAATTTCACCAGAGTTCATTTTTCTAGAATCTTCTATTGCCTTATAATATTTTTCTTGATGTTCATAAACAAGTGTCTCTATTGGTATATATTCAAATAGTTTATTATAATTATATAATATCAATGATTGCCATAATCTACCTATTCTTCCATTACCATCACTGAAAGGATGAATGGTTTCAATTTCATAGTGTATAACACAAGCTTTAATAATATCATTAGTGTCAGAAGTCAAGCCCCATTCAAACAAATCTTTAATTAAATTAGATACAAATTCAGGTCTGGCACCAATATGAACAAGATTACCATTATCATAAACTCCTACATCACCATCTCTAAATTTCCCAGATTCCTTAATTAAATTAGATGTTAAAGTTTTATGTGCATCTAAAAATGATTCTATTTTATATGGTTTATAAATATGTATATTATTATAACATTCATAAGCATTTTGAATTTCTGTTATTTCATTAGTAGGTGCAATTACCCTTTTACCATTGATTACACCCTCAACTTCATCAAGTGATAGTGAATTGTTTTCGATAGCACATGATGAACCTACTGACTTAATTTTGCTTGTCTTCCTTAAATGTAATTCTTTCTTCTTATCGATATTCGCTTCTAAGTAACCTAACTTTTTATTTATTTTTGCAACCATATTAATGATATTGTTATTAATATTAAATAGTGGTTTGTTCATAATCTATCACCTTAATCTTTTAACTATATTATAGCAAATTTTTTTAATATATCAATAAAAAGTTACAAAAAAGTTACAAAAAAGTTACAAAAAACGAACTCAAAATAGAGCTCGAATAGATTAAAGAATGGTGCAAGCGAAGAGACTTGAACTCTCACAACCTGATGGTCATACGCCCCTCAAGCGTACGCGTCTACCATTCCGCCACGCTTGCATAAAAGAAATTTATTTTTCTTTTACTGCTTTTAGCATTTTCTTCCAAAGTTTAGAAGATGAATAATTTAATATTCCAACCTTATAAACCTTAAGTCCATATTTTATCAGAATTAAACAGGTTATTGCAAGTAAAGTAATGGATATAAGTGCATCAAATATTGTTATTTGACCAATTATAAGAAGCACAGGTGCAAGTATTGAAGATATAAAAGGTACATAAGAAATAAATTTAATAAATGTCGCACTATCATATGCTGAAGATATTATTGCTAAGTAATATCCTGCCATCATTAATATCATAATAGGTGTTTGAATCTGTTGATAATCCTCTATACTTGTAGTCATTGAAGCAAGAATGCCGGCTACTAGTGAATAAGCTAAAAAACTTAATAATAATATTACTATTACAACTGGAATTGACATTAATAGGTTATTAAATACATCACTTTTTAAAAATGTTGCAACCATATCTGAAATATCTACACCAAAACTATTTATAAAACTCTCATTAGTTATATTAGTTCTAATAATCATACCTATAAATGCATAAGCTACAAGTAATATACCCTGTATAAACACAAATAAATTAGTTGAAATTATCTTTGATAAAAAATGTGTTTTTGGAGATACGCTAGATATAATTATCTCCATACTTCTTGATGATTTCTCTTCATTAATTTCTGCTCCTATAGATTGAACTACAAGAATTATTAAGAAAAAGAAAGGTATTATGAAAGCAGGAATCAACATGTTACTTAACATTGCCATAAATTCTGAGTTCTCATCTAACTCTTCGTCCAAAAGTGTTCTTTCTACTTCTACAGTTTTATAAATATCAGCAAGTTCATCTAAATCTATATTACTTTTTAATAATGCCATATTTGTTTTAGCACTATTAAGTGCAGTTAATATATTTTGATAAAGTAAAGTGTCAATATATTCATAAGTAATAATATTTGCACTAAATAAATTTTCTTTATCTTCATTCAATTCTATTACAATATGCTTACTCTTATCTTTTTTTATTTCTTCAACCAATTTATCAGTTGTCTTATCACTTTTACTTAAAACAACATCTGAATTAACTATTGAATAATGGGTAGATTGAGTATAAATAGTCTCAAAACTTTCATAAGCAGAAGCATTATCAACTACATATATATTTGTAGGTTCACTGAATTCTCCTCCAAAAAACTCAATAACTTTATCAATATTAAAAATAACCGGAATAAGCAGTAATAAAATTATATTAACCACTTTAAAGTATTTACTAATAAATTTCTTTTTAAGTCCATGTTTTACTAAATATTTAAGTTTATTTTTCAAATTCCTCACCAACCTTTTCAATAAATATTTCATTTAAAGTGGCTTCTTCCACATCAAACTTAGTAATATTCTTACATTTACTAATATATTCAAATACATTTTCTATAATTGTTTCATTTTCTATTTTAACAGTGTATTCATTTTTATTTTTTTCTACTTCTATTACACCTTCAATTTTTAAGAGTTCTTCTTTCTTAACATCACCTATTATCTTAATGTTCATCTTTCTATAGTTTTTCTTTATATCAGAAAGTTTA
>CAZMCS010000012.1:0-18384 GCA_964565085.1 uncultured Muribaculaceae bacterium
GAAGCGCATTTTTGCGCCCTCTCCCGCCCCTGTGCCAAGTGGCAGTTCCATACCGTTTAATAACGCTCACTGCTCCCCGGGCAGCGCCATTGCTTGTCCTTTTTCCACGCCAAAAACGGCACAAGTCGACCCGCATACAGAGCAGGTGATCCTGCCTGACAGCGGGTTCTTTTTAGTATGGCGATAATCGCGTCTGCGGCATCAGCGCTCTTGGCAGAACGCCTCCCGGCGACAACCTGATGTGCCCTGAGATCACTCCCGGGATCGATGCCGGGTCAACGCCGTTTTATCCTTTCACCGCGCCGGAGGTCAGGCCCTGCATGAACAATTTCTGCATGGACAGGTAGAGGATGATGATGGGCAGCGATGCCAGCATCACATTGGCGAAAACAAGGTTCCACATGGAGGTGTGCGCACCGATGGCGTTGTAAATACCTGTAGTGATCGTTCTGCCGCCGCGGAAGCCAAGGATATACATGGGGTTGAGGAAGTCATTCCATATCCACATGCCCAGAAAGATCACAGCAGACGCGGTGCAGGGCTTGATGAGCGGGAAGATGATCCTGAAAAAAGTGGTGAAGGGGTTCGCCCCGTCGATAAACGCCGACTCGTCAAGGCTTTGCGGTATTGTTTTGATAAAGTTGACATAGAGGAAAATGGTCGTGCTGAAGTAGGTGCCGGCGTAGAACAAAAGCAGGCCCGGCATGGTGTACAAAAGACGCAGTGCGCTGAGCGTCTGGATGCTGGGGATGAGGGTGACCACCGGCGGTATCATGATGCCGGCCAGCGAGAATACATACAGCCCGCGGTATACGGGGCCCGTGCGCCTGGCAATGATATAGGCTGCCATGGAGGTGAGCAGCACCAGCAGCACGACGGCTGAAACCGTGATCATGATGCTGTTTTTGTACAGTTCCGGCATGTTGGATCTATCAAACGCATCCTTGAAGTTCTGCAACGTAAAAACCGCAGGTAAACTTAAGGGGGACTTGATGATCTCATTGTAGGGTTTTACCGAGTTGACCACCGCAATATAGAGAGGCGCGATGTACAGCATCGCAAAGACAAAAACGAGGATATTCTTGATCCACTTGCCCAGCATAGCCTTTTTCATATCAGTATTCCACCTCATGTCTTCTGGAAATGGACAGCTGGATCACTGACAGGACCACGATGATCACGAACAGGACGATGATCGCAGAGGAGGAGTAGCCCCTGCGGTTATACTCAAACGCCTTTTCCACGCCAAACAGCGTTACGGTCTGCGTCGCGCCGCCGGGACCGCCGCCTGTGATCACTTTGACGTGGTCGTACTGCTTAAGGCCCCCCGCGACCGCCAGGATGCAGTTGATCGTGATACCCGGGGCGATCAGCGGCAGCGTGATGTGGAGGAAGCGGTAAAACCAATTTGCGCCGTCCACTTCGCTGGCTTCGTAAATCTCCCGCGGGATGGTAGACAGTGTGGAAATGTAGATAACAACAAAGAAACCAAGGCTGTTCCAGCAGATGATCCCCGAAATGACAAGGATGGTCGTCATGGGCGTTTTATAAAAATCGATTGCCCCGCCTCCCAATACGCCGATGATGGAATTGATGACGCCGCCGTTGGTCTGCACCATATAGGACCAGATGAAGGCAACGACCACACTGCTCATGACCGTGGGGATAAATATCGCGCTGCGGGAAAAGCCCAGCAGCTTTCCCTTGTCATTGAGCAAAGCGGCCAGGATGATGCCAAACACGTTGTAGATCAGCGTCGTCAGCACCATGATGACAAGCGTGACCTTCAGCGCATTGAAAAACGACGCGTCACGAAAAAGGTCATAGAAATTTTTGAGACCGATCATGCGGTAGGTTGCGCTGAAGCCATCCCAGTTTGTGAAGCTGTAAAAGAAGCACATGAGGACCGGTATGATCATGAAGATGATATAAATCAGAAAACCCGGTGCCAAGAAGAGCGTATCATAAAGCTTATTGTGTTTCATCGCCGCTCCTTTCGGTATAAAAGGGGGGTAAACTTTTTACGGCTTACCCCCGCCCGGCTCGATTCAGGTATTGCTATCGCTTGGGACAGGTCAGTTCAGCGCCTCTTTGGCGATGACCCACTCGTTGTCGAAGTTGGCAAGCTCAGTCGCAACGTCGTTTCCGATGGCTATGTTCTGGGTGAGCTTGTTGGTGTAGTAGTCTTTTAGTCCCGGCAGGAACGCCGCGTCGCCCGTCATGCTCTCAAAACCTTCGACCTCCTGCATACCGGCGATGGCTTGCTCAATGTACTTGCGCAGCGGGATCATATCATAGGGAACGGCCGTCTTCGTGGTGGCGAACAGCTGCTCGCTCTTGAGGAAGTCGCTGTACAGTTCGGTGTTCGTGAAGAAGAACTTCACAAAGTCCTTGCAGGCATCGGGATATTTTGAGGTGGCACTGATGGAGAGGCCCTCGTTGACGAATACAGAGAGCACCTTGGCGTTATCGTCGCCGGGCATCGGGAACCAGCCGACTTCAAACCCCTGCAGGCCCTTGGCAACTTCAGCGTTCACCCAGGAACCCATGGGCAGCATAGCAGCTTTGCCTGTGAAGAACAGCTCAAGCATCTGCGTGTAGGTGATGCTGGGCAGACTGTCGCCGGCATAGTTCTTGCAGATGAATTGGTACTTCTCCATCGCCTTGACCAGTTCGGGGTTGTTGAACTTCACGGTGTCGGCATTGCGCTGGGAGCCCCAGGTGGGGTCTTTCGCCAGAAGGTCGGTACCGGCGAGCATGTTGGCCAGCATGATCTGCGGCCAGCCGTCCTTGATGCCCATTGACACGGGCAGAATGCTCTTGGCTTTCAGGGCTTCGCATACATCCAGGAAGGCCTGATAGGTCTGCGGCACTTCCAGATTGTTGGCGGCAAAAATGTCTTTGTTGTAGAACACGCCGATGACCTGTTTTTTGTAGTTGGCGACATATTGTTTGCCGCCGATCTTGCCGATACTGACATCCAGAAGGTAATCAAGCTCGCTGTCTTCAAAAGCCATCAAGGCGCCTGAGGGCACGAAGTCCGCCGGGTTCTGCATGACCATTACGTCCGGGAACTGGCCGGTGGCGAGCAGGGTCTTCTCATACTGGAAGATATCAACGGTCGAGGAAGGCTGGCCGATGATCTCGACTTCCACATCGGGCTTCGCGGCCATGTACTTGTCGGCGATGGATTGCCAGAACTCCAGCGGCAGCTGGGGCTGGATATTGACGCAGAACACGATTTTCGCCTTGCCGGTTTCGGCGAGGCTGACGCCTGCCAGCAGGCCCAACAGAAGGGTCAGGGCCAGGAGAATGCTCAGGGATTTTTTCATGGTTGATCGCTCCTTTGTTTATTTTGGTCGCCTTTTATACTTTTATGCTATCCTTTACTTGAGCAAGCGTCAATGTTAAAAATTCTATATTTTGTGGCAAAAATCTTCACTGCGTGTATCTGTGGGGACAATACCTGTCACTTTCTTGAATATTTTCAAAAAATAGTGGTAATCGGTGAACCCCACACGCCTGGATACTTCATAGACTTTGAGGTTCGTCTGCGCCAGCAGTTCCTTTGCTTTTTCAATGCGGGTACGGTTGACGTAATCGGTGAATGACTCATTCGTGGCTTTCCTAAATATCTGTCCGAGATAGGAGGTGTTGATGTCGCAAACATAAGCGATCTGTTTGAGCGACAGCGCTTCGTGATAATGCTCGCTCACATAGTCGGCCGCGCGGCTTACAACGCTTTTCCATCGGCTCTCAAGTGGGTCGATCTCGGGCTGCGTATCGGACATGATTTTCTTGATGGCGGCGGCGTAGGAGCGGTGTATGTCCTCCCGCGCGTGAACCGTATCGCCGGTATGAAAAAGGAGCGCAAAGCCCGGGCTGTCCTGCGCAAGGTCGGCTATGCGTTTGAGTGAGGCCCCCGCGTATGCGATCAATCCGGCTTCGTTACGGCCGCAATAGAGGATAACCAGATGCTTTTTTGTGCTGATGAACGGGATGGTCTTCACGTCAGCGCAATGCCCGTTATCTTCCTGTAAGGCGGCCATGATGCCAAGGTCCGCCCAGCAGTCGCCCCCATCGGTTCCCGCCGGAGGGGCACAAACAGCGCAGAGGTAATGATCCGAATCCAGGGATATGTCCAGAAAAGCGGTTTTATCGTCCAGCTCGTTTCGGCTGATCTCATTGTTCACCAGTCGGTTGAGCGTGTTTGTGCGCATCAGTTCCATCCCCTGGAAGATGCACGACGATTTGAGCGTTTCCTCATCGATCACGTTGACCAGGTTGCTCAGGTTGGAGACCAGCTCGTCCGTATCGATGGGCTTGAGCAGATATCCATCCACGCCCAGCCGGATGGCCTCCTTCAGAAAGGTGTAATCGCTGAAGGCACTGAGAATAAGGATGTGGATGTTGAGGCTGCGCTCCCTGATGGCTTTGATGAGCGATATGCCGTCCATACCCGGCATGCGGATATCGGTGATGAGGATGTTTGGGGGCGTCACTTCGATCAAAGCCATCGCATCCATCCCGTTGCGCGCCTCGCCTGATATTTCCAGCCCCAGGCTGTCCCACTCGACGGTCTCACGCAGTCCCTTGCAAATGAAGGGTTCGTCGTCAACGATGAAGACTCTGTACATATCGTTCCATATCCTCCTTTGACATGACGGGGAGTGTCAGCTCCACCTGTGTGCCGTACCCGACGCGGCTTAAGACGCGGATACCGCATCCCGCGCCAAACAATATGCTGTTGCGCTGGTGAACGTTGACAAGGCCTATGCTGCTTGTTTCACCCACATCGTAGGTCCTGGCGAGCAGCGCCGTGATCTCGTCAACTTTGGCCGTGTCCATGCCCTTGCCGTTGTCGCTGACGCATAGCACCAGCTTGTTATTCTGGATGCTGCCGGAAATGACGATATGCCCGCCGGAAGCTTTTTCACCCATGCCGTGCTGAATGGCGTTTTCCACGATGGGCTGCAGCGTGAGCTTCAGCACACCCAGATCCAGAAGTGCGCTTTCCAGTTCTATGCTGACGTCAAAAACATGGTCAAACCGCAGCATCTGCAATTCGATATAGGAACGGACATAGGTGAGCTCTTCCTTCAAATCCACGACGATCCCTTTGGTTTTGATGTTCCAACGGAACATATTGCCCAGAATATGGATCATCCTGGCGGTCTGATGGTCATTGTTGAGCTGCGCGGTCATTCTGATGGATTCCAGCGTGTTGAACAGAAAATGCGGATCGATCTGTACCTGCAGCGCGTTAAGCTCCGCGGTCTTTGTCCTGATCTCAAATATGTATACGTTTTGGATGTATGCAGCCAGCTTGGCGCACATGGTGCTGAAACTCTGCTCAAGAAAGCCTATTTCATCCTTGGAACCAACGATGATCTGCGTATCGAGCTTGCCATCCTCAACGTCCTTCATGTTGCGCACGAGCGCTTTGATGCGCTTGGACAGCATCGCAGCCGACAGAAGACCGATACCCATGGTGAGTGCTATGCATACGGCGATCACGCTGTTGATGCTGTTGCGGATCCGGTCGGTCTCCTTTTCGATGATGCGCTTGTCGACGATATCGACAAAGGTGAAGCCGCTCTTGTCCGATTGCAGCAGGTTGATGATATGGCGCTTGCTTGTCTTCAGGTCATTTCGCCCGGTCGCCTGGTAGTCTGCATAGGGAAAGCGCTGGCCCGTCAGTTTACCGGATGAATCAAACAGCGTTATGTCTCCCTGCCCGATCACATAGATCCGGCCCAGAAAGCTGCTTGAATCCTTGTAGGCATTCTTAAAGTGATCTGCCCGTATGCTCACGACGGCCATGCCCAGCGGTTCATCAAAACGGATGGCATTTTCGTCAAAGAGGAACAGCTTGAAGCTGATGACCGGGAAACTCTTGACACTGGAGGAGCTGATGTAGTCCGGCATATAGTTGGGCACGATTTCCGTCCGGTTGCTGATAAGGCCGCTGCCAATAAAGTCGCGGCGGAAAAAGTCATAGTCGACGGACACATCACGGTTATGGATGTTGGAGCAGAAATAGGCCTCCCGATCGTGGTAATCGATCAGAAGCATATCAGCAATGGCGGTGTTCGCGCTGCATGTATCCTGCAGGTAGCCGTTGATGGCGACGGATTTATAGCTGTTGTCGCGCTGCGCCTCCCTGACCGGGTTGATAAAATCGACGATGCTTGTATTGTTGTTGAAGTACTGCTTCTGATACAGCCGCACGAAGATGCCGTTGAAATCCTGATACAGCTCGTCGCCAAAGCTTTGGACCTTCTGGATGACCTCCCTGTCAAAACGCGATTCCATCCCGGTCAGGAGACTTATCATATTGGTTGTGACCAGATACGAGGTCAACCCAAGCCCAAGGAAGATCACAAGGCAGTATGTCAGCATGAGCTTAAGGTAGAATTTGTTTTCAACAATGAGCTTATGCAGCGGACAGCCCCCCCTTCTGTCAGTCAAGGCGGATGGTCATTTCCTCTCCGCAATAAAGAATGTCTCTTGTTTCCCCGACGCTTTCATCGCTGACCAGCCTTATCGTGAAGCGCGTCTGATAAGGGAACAGACCCTCAGTTTTTCCCAGCGTCAGCAGTTTGTCTGCGCTGTGGTAGTGAAAAGTTATCCTGCAGTAGACGCCGCGCTCAAACGCGTAGCCGTCGCCATCGTCGTTGTACAGCGCCAGCGACCCATCTGCTCCGTCGTATATGACGATCATCGCGCACTCGCCACTGTTTTCGCCGGTATACGAAATCCGGTCGGAAAAGGGAACGATGGACCCTGCCCGGACATACAGCGGTATTATCTGCAAGGGCGCATCGCACAGGACCGTCTGCCCGCCCTGAAAAGCTTTATTCGTCCAGTAATCATACCATAGGGTGCCCTCCGGCAGGTAGACCGTCCACGTGTGGGCTTCAGGCGGCAGCGGCGTGCTGCCGGGCCCGTAATACATCGGATCCGTGACAGGGCATACCAGCAAGGATCGGCCGAACATATAACTGTTTGAGATCTCCGCCACGCGGCTGTCGTGCGCAAAATCAAACATCATACTGCGCATCATGGTGTCATGATCAAACGATACGGCCGCCGCTGTCGAGTAAATGTAGGGCAGCAGGCGGTAGCGAAGCTGTATGAATGAAAGGATGGCATCATAGAACGGCTCCCCGGGCTTGCCGAAATGCCAGGGTTCGCGCGGCGTATCGGTGCCGTGCGCGCGAAAAACAGGCAAAAAGACGGCGTATTGCAGCCATCGGACATATAGCTCCCGATAGCCAAGATCGTTTACGCCGTCGTTGTAGTCCCCATCCCAGAACCACAGCGGCGTTCTGAGGCCCGCTTGATTGCAGCCCCTGTTTTCGTACTGATCTTTCACAGTGAAGAAGCCGCCGATATCCAGTGTCCAGTAAGGCTCGCCGCTTATGCAAAACTTGATGCCTTCGGTGATCTGATTTTTGAGCACCGACCACTTGGCGCTGATGTCCCCTGACCATGCCACAACGCCATAGCGCCCGCCGGACGTGTAGGTCGATCGCGTCAGGTTCATCACGCGCTTTTTATCTGTCTGTTTGCGCCAGTTGTCATAGATGCCCTTGGCGTGGTAAAGGCCATAGGCGTTTATAAGGCTCCAGTCCATGCTTTTTTCGGAAGCGGCAACGATCAGCCTGTAGCGGAGCTCTTCCGCCCGCTTGACTGGTCCGTTCCAGTCCGCGTCGGAAAACGGTTCCGCATTGTCGCACCACCACGCGTCAACTCCCGCTCGGAACCAGCATTCTTCGCATTGACGCCAGTATAAAGCCCGGCCTTCCTCCTTGAACGCGTCATAGACCGCCGAGTTGGGCAGCAGCAGTTCCTTTTCCCTGAACTGTTGGTAGTTTGGCGATTCAGGGACCATATTGGGCCAGATCGAGACCATCAGCTTAACGTGCTTCTCGTGAAGCTGATCCGTCAGCGCTTCTAGATCGGGGTAACGCTCCGTATCGGGGCACTTCTCGCCCCAGAGCCCGTTGGGCCACGTGAACCAATCCTGTACGATGCAATCCACCGGGATGCCCCGTTGGCGAAATTCAGAGGCGGTCCGCGTGAGCTCCCCTGACGAATGATACCTCTCTTTTGACTGTATGTAGCCAAAGGCCCAGCGGGGCAGCATCTGCGCACGGCCGGTGAGCGCACGCAGCGCCGCAATGATCTCTCCGAAACAATCGCCGGTGATCACGTAATAGGAAAGGCAGGTCACGGTTTCCAGGTCAAAGCGCATCTCCCCGTTTTGCCCGTCAAAAACCATGGCGGTCTGCGTATCGATCAGCAGGCCATAATTGCGTGAAGAGAGCAGGAAGGGGATCGTGATCTTCATGTTGGTCTGGTACAGGTACTCACGCCGGCCCCGGTAATCATATATCCCGTCCTCATGCTGTCCAAGCCCGTAGAGGTGCTCATCCTTCGCGATGCCAAAAACGAGCGTCCCATGGAACGCGCTGCCGTTTTGCTCTTGACGCGCGTTTTCGATGACAGCCACGTCCCCGTTGGCTGTTCGTTTGGTCTTAACGACAGGTTCCCCGTCGAAGAGTGAGCGGTATACCGCTTTGGGGTTCAGCATGTGACAAGTCGCTTCCAATACCACGTTGCCTTGCCTGTTTTTGAAGAGGATGCGGTCGGCCAGCTGCTCATAGCCGGACTGCGGCACAAGCGGCGCGGGATGGCGATCCTCCCGGATGAGTGGGCTTGGCTCAGGCACCGACCCGTCCACGCCGAGGAAGACATGAACCACGTTTTCCGCGACCTGTTCGATACGAACAGCGGCCGTTTGATCCCTTTGGATCTCACCCATGCTGCAGCGCCTCCTTTTGCCGGGATGCCGGGTAACGGAAAATCTAGTCTCGTTTGAGGAGCAGCGCGCAGGCGCCGTCCTGCAAACGGAGCACCAGTTCCCCGTCCTGGACAAAAGCATCTTTGGGTGCGCCGCCAAAGCGCCCTTGGATGCTCCAGGCGCCTTGCAGCGGCAGGCGCATCGTGACGCGCTCTGCATCAAAGGAATGCGCAACGATCAGTTTTTCACGGCCGTCCCGGGCGGTGCGCTCCACTGCTTGCCAGCCGACAGGGTGGCGGTAACTCATTATTTTCGGCCCATGGCGGACACTTGTGCCATCCCAGATGACATGGGACACCCTCCGGTAGAAGCGGATACCCTCGTCCACCAGTGCCCACTGATCTTGGCTCAGGTCATACATATCGCCCGAGAGGCACATAACGCCCAGAAATGTTGCGCACAGTGACCAAGTCAGGCGCCCCGGCGTGTCCTGCTTGCGCAGCACAGCCCAGATAAGGCTCTGGCGGGGCAGCATGACACGGTGCAGGTTGGCCGCAATGAGCGGGATCTCTTTCACTTCGTGCGCGTCGGAAAAGGATGAAAGCTGGCTGATGCCCAAAAACGAAGGCTCCAGCCGATGCCCGCCCGATGAACAGCTTTCCACAAGAATGCCCGGTACGGCCTCCCGAATGCGTGTCATCAAGGCCCGCGCCCCCAACTGGTTCAGCCGCAGGCCTTCGCCCAACCCGTCGGGATGGTCGCACCCGATGCCGATGCTGTCGTTGTAGTCGATTTTGACATAATCAAAGCCGCAGCGCTTCAGAAGCCCTATGACGCGGTCATTCAGGTACGCTATGACCCAGGGGTCGCACAGGTCCCAAAAACGCCGTTTGCCTGTGGTGACAGGCGTGCCGTGCCGCTTGAGCAGATGGTCTGTCTCCTGGAACGCCTTTGCGTCCCGGCCGCATACCTCCACTTCGAACCAGATGCCCGGCTTGAGGCCGGCCCGGCGGATATCATCCGCAACCGCTTCCAGGCCGCCCGGGAAGAGATTTTCGTTGATCTGCCAATCCCCCATGTTCGCTTCCCAGCCCTTGGCTTCGTCCGCATACCAGCCGGAATCGATCACGAAATAATCAATATCGCGGTCCTGCAAAAGGCTGAGCAGGCGCCGGACATTTTCCCGGGACGGATTGCCCCAGGTCGTGCAAAACTCATTAAAAACGACCGGCAGGCGCGCGGGCATCGCAAGCGAACGCAGCGGCCTCTCCTGCATAAAGGTAAGCCGCGCGCACAGCTCCTCAAGGTTCCCCGCGCAAACGCTCAGAAAGGCTGAAGGCGCGGTGAGGGATTCACCCGGATACAGGGTCTTGTGCCAATGCCCGAAGTCATCATCTGCAAGGCCGCCCGAAATGCACAGGGCATCATCGCGCCTGTAAAGCTCGATCTGCCAAGAGGAGGGACACGCAAGTTGGGCGCCCCAAAAAACATGGCTGAGGCTGTCCTCAATGATGGCCATAGGAAAAAACTTGCGCACCGGCATGGATCCTGTCTGCCCGAACCGCTCACACGCGACCCCGTAACCCGACCAGCTGGGTTCCAGCTGGAGGTCTTCAATGGGGATGGATTCAAGGCGCGCCTCATTGCTCCACTTGCTGCGAAATCTGTGGGCGACGAGGCAGCCGCTTAAATCGCCGCCGGCGAAAGGGCTGATACCGCCAAGGCAGAAGCTTGACAGCATATCAAGCGTGACAGGGTCATCGCCGTCATTTTGAAAAGTGGTGACGATTTCCACACCACTATAGCCATGATAATGGGTCAGCTCGTGCGTCACCTGCTGCCCCCCCGGTGATTTCAGCGTTGTGAGGATGCGGGTCATGCCGCTGTCCTCCTGCGTTGTCTGGCTTACAAAGCGGAAATCGCGCACGGATGCGTTGTTGCGCAGCGTGTGGCCGTTGGCGAAGCCGTCCGGGAAGTCCGCCCCCCTTATCATCAGTTGAACAAGCGGGTCCAAATTCTGAGACTGAGGCAGTACTTTTCCCTGCATACCGTCCAGGATCAACTGCAGGCTGACCAGCCCGCTCTCGCTATCGGTATGGTATTGCGCGCAGATGTCACCCAGAACGTATTCGCCCAGCAGGCTTGTCATATCTTTCTCCTAAACTGCACACGACGCGGGCAGTATCTGTTTATCGTTTCGTGCCGCGAAGGCACTGCCCCAAGCGAGCCTAAACCGAAACGTCCCATTTGGCGGTTTTCCCTTAAGGCAGGATCACTTAACGACCCCTTTTTTGAGTATGATGTTGGCATAGAGCGCCTTTTCGCCCGTGGCTATGCAGGCGCAGCACTTGGCCCCGCGCTCATAAAAGGCGGGTTTCTGGACCGTGCATTCGCGCAGACCGGTTTCTTCATATTTGAGCGCGATCTCCCGGTAGACCGAAAAGATCTGAGGCACATAGGGGTCGCCGGGCACCACGCCCATCAAGATGGCAGGATGATCAACATAGGCGTCCAAAGGCAGGAAGTGCAGGATGGCATCGAGTATTTCCGGTATGCCGTGGCCGTCCATGCGGACGCATTTCTCGGGGCAGCCAAACACGGGATAGTTGCCGTCACAAATCAGCAGTTCATCTCCGTGGCCCATTTCCATCATGATCTTCATCAATTCGGGCGGAATAATGGCAGGGATACCTTTGAGCATGGCGATCGTCCTCCTTATTTGGCTATGGTTCCGTCTTCATCCCACAAGGCACGCCAGTCATGTGCGCCGGGCCAGAGGAACACCTGCCCCTTTATCAGTCGGCAATTGCGTTCGGTTTCCTTCATGACAGCCATTTCTGCATCTGTCAGGGGGTCTTGGACGGTGCAGAGCAGATTATCGATATATTGATGCTCCTTGACGGAGAAGGGGATGGGGATCTGGCCGCGCTGCACCGCCCACTTGAGGCAAACGAGGGCCGGATGGATCTGATGGTTTCGCGCGATCTGAACGATCTCGGGCATTTGGGTATCAACGATATCCTCCGGCGCAGTATCGCGCTCCGGACGGCTTGGGCTTCCGATAGGACAAAAGCCGATCGGCTGCAAGCCGCGCGCGGTGCAGTACTCAAACAGAGCCGGCTGTTGAAATGAAGGATGCAATTCCATTTCGATCAGTACAGGCTTGACACGGCAAAGGGGCAGCACCGCTTCCAGCTTTGGAATGGTCATGTTGCTCATGCCCAGGTTCCTTCCCAGCCCAAGGTCATGAAGATGCTCCATTTGCCTCCATGCAGTCATGAATTTTTCCTTGGTAAAAGGTTTGCTGTCCGGGTTTCGGCTGTCACCTTCACAATGGGGCGCATGGTAATTGGGGAAAGGCCAGTGCACAAAGTACGCATCGATCCTGTCCAGCTTAAGGTCGCTGAGTGACTTCTTAAGAGACACAATGACGTTGCCTTCGCCATGCATATCGTTCCATACTTTCGACGTGATGAAGAGTTCGTCGCGCGTAACGACTTTCTCAGCAAAGGCTTCTTCAAACACCCGGCCTATCAGGTCTTCATTGCCGTATATGGGGGCGAGGTCAAACATGCGGTAGCCGCAGCGGATCGCGCCGGCGACAGCGCCTGACACCTGGGCAGGGGAATATCGGTCGCTTCCAAAGGTGCCCATGCCGATGCAGGGGATCAGTTCGCCGGTAGACAGCCTGACTTTGGGGACCAACTTGGGATCAACAGACTGTGGCATGTGCGCTCCTCATCTCTGCTGACGGTTTGTCAGCATTATTTTACCGTGAACATCCTTCGGGTTATGGAAAAGTTTGAATGCTTCGGCGGCTTCTTCCATCGGGAAGGTACGGAAAATGAGCGCCGGGTCGAACTTAAGCGCGCCTGTCGCGAAGTAATGCGCGGTCAGTTCCCATTCCCTCCCCGGGAAAGGCGCTGAATAGCTCATCCAGCTGCCGGTTAAGTAAAACTCTTTCCGGTTCATGTTTTCCCATTGCCCGGGGTTAAAACTCAAGTCCCTGTGAGGCGTGCCGATAAAGCAGACCCCGGCCTTGTTCCCGGCGATATCAAACGCCATGTTCATCGTGACGGGATTGCCGGCGGTCTCAAATACATAGTCAAATCCACGGCCGCCGCTTGCCAAAGCCAATGCATCGGCGAAATCCGACGCCTGCGTATTGACCGCGTCATCCGCGCCCACACGTTTTGCCAGAGCCAGGCGCCCGTCGTCAATATCAAATACCACGATCTTCCGGGCGCCCAATATCCTGGCCCACTGGACTGCGAATACGCCGATCGTGCCGCTTCCCAGCACGGCCACAGTGCCCCCGCCCCGAAATTCCGCCTGAAACAGGCCGTGGATCGCCACTGTTGCCGGCTCAAACAGGGCCGCCTGTTCATAAGGGATGGCAGGGTCGTAAACGACGGCATTACGCTCGGGGATGACGACAAAATCGGCGAAGCTTCCCTGCTGACGGCTGCCTATGAAGCCGTAGTGTTTGCACAGCGCATAGTTGCCCCGGCAGCAGTCTTCACACACCATGCAAGGCAGAAGCGGCGCGCCGCTGACCATATCACCCACTTTGACCCGCGTGACCCCTTTGCCTGTTTCCACCACATCCCCGCTGAACTCATGGCCAAGGACGACCGGATAAAAGCGCGCGCCATTGTGGAGCACACGGGGAACGTCGCTTCCGCAGATGCCCGAGGCTCTCACGCGCACTTTCACCGTGCCTTCAGCGCATTCAGGGGTGGGCCACTCCCCATAGCGCATATCGTCATTTCCGTAAAGAACCGCCGCTTTCATAGCTCAGCCTCCTTGGTCATCATAGGCGCCAGACACTTAACCAGCGCCAGATAACGCTGATATTGCCTGGCATAAATGTCGAAATTATCCGCATTGGGATGATGTGTGCGAAGCACCCTCACAGACCGGCTGACCGCCGTTTCAAAATCCGGATAGAGCCCCGTGCCGACGCCTGCAAGAAGCGCGGCTCCCAGCGTGGTGGTGGTGTCGCTTGAAGACACTTCGATCTCCTTGCCGGTGATGTCAGACTTGAGCTGTGTCCAAACCAGGCTGTTGGCGCTGCCGCCCGTAGCCCTGAGCGACTTGACGAAAGTGCCTGCCTGCTGCGCGGTCTGGAGATTATGCTGCAATGAGAACGCGACGCCCTCCATCACCGCGCGGACCAAATGCGCGGTCAATTTCGTATTGTCCAGTCCGAAAAACACCCCGCGGGCGTTGGGGTTCCAAAGCGGGCTTCGCTCGCCTGCCATATAGGGCAAAAACAGAAGCCCATCGCAGCCGGCCTTCACGGTTGAAGCCAGATCACTCATCTGTGCGAAGGTCAGCGAGGGGCACACCTGGTCCCGCAGCCATTTTAAAGCGCCGCCGCCTCCAGTCGTCCCGCCCTGCAGCAGCCAACGTTCCGGTACGACGTGGCAGCCCAGTATCAGGCGGCGGTCTGCCACAGGCGCACTGAGGCATATGCTCATGCCGCCTGCCTGACCGCCTTGCTCCTGCGTCTGGCCATTGTGTATTACCCCGGCGCCAAGCGTACTGCAGGCAGCATCCAGACCTCCGGCGACCACGGGTGTGCCGGCTATCAAACCGGTTTGTGCCGCCGCTTGCGTGCTCACTGAGCCTGCGATCTCATGGCTGGAAAACACGGCGGGCAGCAATTCCCGCCGGATATCCAGCTGCCTTACGATCTCCTCGTTCCAGTTGCCGGCCTGTATGTCAAAACAGCAAAAGCCGTAGCCCTGAGACCGGTCCTGGGTCACTTCGCCTGTCAGGCGGTAGACAATGAAGCTGTTGGATTGCATTACTGACGCTGCCTTTTTATAGGCATCCGGCGCGCAGCGTTGGAACCATTTTACCTTGGGAAGCGTGTACTCCGGCCTGAGCGGATTGCCACAGCAGGCAAACAACGTTTCTTCCGGCACCAGCCGTACGATCTCCCCGCACTCTTTGAGGGCCCTTGTGTCTGTCCAGATAGGGGTAGGCAGCAATACTTTTCCCTGCGCATCGATCAGGATGGCTGACCAGCTTTGTCCGGCAACGCCTATACCCGCGACGTCGCAAGGCTTTACGCCGCTTGTCCCGAGTACTTCGTGTATCGCGCTGCAGGCAGCTTCCCACCAGTCGTCCGGGTTTTGCTCCGCCCAGCCCGGGTGCGGATAATAAACCGGATATTGCCGGCTCGCCTGCGCCAGTACTTCCCCTCCTGCTGAAAACAAAGCCACCTTGCACGCTGATGTGCCGATATCGATACCCATCAGGCACGCGTTCATGGGTTTGCCTTCCCCTGGCCCCCGCATAGGCGGATCAGTGACTCCACACAGGACGTGACAGCGCTGCGCCCCGCGGACATATAGGATTTGGGATCAAACGCATTGGGGTTCTCAGCAATGTACTTTTTGACGGCGTTGCTGAACACAAGACGAAGTTCTGTCGCGTAGTTCACCTTGCAGATGCCTCGGCTGATGCATTCCTTCACGTCGTCTTCCGGAACGCCGCTGGTGCCATGAAGCACCAAGGGGACTTGAACAACGTCCCTGATCCGGCTCAGCCGGGCAATGTCCAGCTTCGGCTTCGTTTTGTACACGCCATGGGCCGTGCCGATGGCGGGCGCCAGACTGAATATCCCGGTCATTTCCACGAACTCCTTGGCCTGGAGGGGATCAGTGTATGCCGCATCGGCCTGAAGATCATCCTCCTTGCCGCCCACTTTGCCCAGTTCAGCCTCCACCGGGATATCGCCGGCCAATAACACCACACTTTTGGTCAAGAGAATATTGTCTCTAAACGGCAAGGGCGACCCGTCGATCATCAGGGAGGTGTAGCCCTCTCTAAGACATTTTTGTGCCAATTCATAACTGTTGCCGTGGTCCAGATGCAAAGCCACAGGGACACTTGCGCTGCGTGCCATGCTTTTGACCATGCCGGCAAAAATCTCCGGTCCGGCGTGCTTGAGTGTTCCCGGTGTCGTCTGGACAATGACCGGAGCGCACATCGCTTCCGCTGCTGCGATCACTGCCTGGGCCATTTCCATATTTTCCACATTGAAAGCGCCGACGGCATATCTTCCTTTTTGCGCGGATGATAAGATCTCCCTGGTTGTTACGTAAGGCACGATGCTCGCCCTCCCGGATCAAGCGAAACGTTTCGCTTTATATGTAAGCACCCTCATTGGCATACTCTTCAAGGGCAATGTAAACCGAAACGTCTCCCGTGTCAAGCGCGTTTTCTGTTTTTTCCGCCCGCGCGGCAAAGCGCAGGCAAGTTTTTCCGAAGATCGTTTGTCCTTGCAGCCAAAATCTGCCATAATCAGCCTATCAAAAGAAGGAGGCATCCCTATGGCTGCGACAATGAAGGATATCGCCCGAAAAACCGGTCTCGGGCTTGCCACCATCTCCAAGTACTTCAACGGCGGCCGGGTGCGGCCGAACAACCGCGATTTGATTGCTCAAGCGGCAGAAGATCTGCGCTTCATTCCAAACGGCGTCGCCCGCAGCTTAAGGACCAATCGGTCCCGCTCCATTGGCATCGTCATCCCCGAACTGAGCAACACTTTCATCACATCCATCATCAGCGGCATTGAAGATATCTTGCGCGGCCATGATTATTCTGTCATTGCGTGCGACTGCAGAAGCAACCCGCTTTTGGAGAAGGACGCCGTCACTTTCCTCATCCATAAGCGGATCGACGGCCTGATCAATATGCCCACTGATATGACCGGTGCCCATCTTGCGGACGCGCTGTCTTCAGGCACCCCGATCGTTTTGATCGACCGGCTGCTTTCGCCCATGCCCGCGTGCGTATCCGCAGTGATCGTGGACAATGCTGCCGCAGCACGGCAGGGTACCCAATATCTTCTGGACCATGGGCACCGAAAGATCGGCCTGATCCTGGGTATGCAGGGCGTCTATACAACAGAAAAACGATATGAAGGGTATCTGTCCGCACTGCGGACGGCAGAGGTCCCTTTGAATGCGGAATACATTCTCTACGGCGATTATACGATAGACGGCGGGTATAAGGCAGCCAAGCTTTTGATGTCTTTGCCGGACAAGCCTTCTGCCATTTTCGTCACCAATTATGAAATGACGCTGGGGGCGATACTGGCGCTCAATGAAATGCTTATCCCTATTCCCCGCGATCTGTCGCTTTTCGGGTTCGACAAACTGGACCTGTTTGGCGCGGTCTACCCGCATTTGTCAACCATTCGCCAGCCGCATCAGGAGATCGCACAAAGCGCTTCGGAACAGATCCTGCTTCTAATGGAAAATGGACTGAACCCGGCTGAGAATCACATCGTTACCCTCAACACGCAGCTGTGCCCGGGCGCAACGGTCTCTCAGGTCCAAGTGTACGCGCCTTGAAGCAGGCGCAGGGCTCCGTTTGCTTTTACAGACGGTACACCGTGACATCCTTGATGACCCGGTCAAAGTCCCGCATGTCCAGCCCGCCTGTATCAGGGGACAGTGCGCTGGCGCAGGAGACCCCCACGGCAAAACGCAAAGCCTCCTGCGCATCCATATTCCTCAAAGAGGCTGCAGCCAAGGCGGCGGTCATTGCGTCCCCGCATCCGACCGCATTGACCGGCGTAATAAGGGGCGGCACGCCCATGAAGATGCCTTGGCCGCAGGCCATCATGGCGCCTTTTTCGCCAAGCGATATAGCGACCCGCTCGATGCCTCTTTGGTAAAGGTCATTGGCGGCGTTTGCCAGGTCCGATTCAGAGACGTCCGCACTTCCCGACAAAGCGGCAGCCTCCTCTCTGTTTGGCTTGATCAGTGCGGGTTTGGCCGCCAGCGCTTCCTTAAGCGCTTTCCCGCTCGTGTCCAGCATAACCATTTTATTCAGGGCTTTTGCTCTTGTGATGAGCTGATAGTAAGCGCTGATGGCGATTCCGGGAGGCAGGCTTCCCGAGAGCGTCACGATGTCGCTTTGTGCTGCCAACGCATCAAAATCAGCTAGAAAGCGCTCCCACTCATCCGGGGAGATCGCCATGCCCGGCTCGAGAAATTCGGTTTGCACAGAGGAAGCGGTGTCGATAATATTGATGCAGGTGCGGGTCTCGCCGCGAACCTCGGTAAAATGATGCTCGATCCCGTCCTCATTAAGCCGGCGCAGCACATAGCGCCCTGCATCACCGCCGATGAATCCGCCGGCGGTCACCTTTTCACCCAGCGCCTTTGCGACCCGGGCAACGTTCAGCCCTTTCCCGCCGGCGGTGTAGGTGCAGCTGTCCACCCTGTGGACTTTCCCCGGCTGCACGCCTGTAACCCGGTATCTCCGGTCAATGGAGACGTTCAATGTGATGGCCGCTATCATACGTTTGTTCAATCCTTCCGCAGCGTGATGCGTGTTCTGCTGTCAACATTATTCTTAAATGCCCCGGGTTGTCAAGATGATCAGCCGGACAGGACCGGTAAAGGACTTCGGCTGAACAAGCTCGCCTAAGCCCGAACAGGTGAAACAGAGGGCGCTGAAATCATGGCTTCCTCTGAGGGGCTTTATTGCCCAAAGCAAGGATACGTCCTTGTTGCTTCAACCGGAATACGCCCGATAGAACGCCCCCC
>CAZMCS010000013.1:0-10634 GCA_964565085.1 uncultured Muribaculaceae bacterium
GTAATTCATTATCAGTATATATTAAACCACTCATAATAGCTATTTTAGCCTTTTCGCAAGATTCAAACATACCTCTTTCATAAAGTATTACATCTAATCTTTTTTTCATGTTATATTCTCCTGATTATTAATTAGATTATACCATAAAAAATTGACTATTCAATTAGAATATAATAAAATTTAATAGGAAGTGAAGTATGAAAAGAATTAAATATATTTTAAGAGTATTAAGTGGAGTTAAAATAAAAAAAATATTTGAATTAATTAATTATGTGCATAAAAAAACTAATAAAAATAAAATATTAATTTTTCTTGATATAGTTTTATGTAGTATTAGATATGGTGCGGCTTTTTCTGATTATAAAACATATGAATTCTATAATATGAACCATAATCAAAGAAAAACATATGTAACAAGAATGTCAAATTCAAAAATTATTAATATGTGCAATGACCCGGCATATACATATATTTTTGATAATAAAAGTGAATTTAATAAACGTTTTAAAAAATATTTAAATAGAGAATATCTTGATTTAAAGAATATAACATTTGAAAAGTTTAAAACATTTATGAAAGATAAAACCTTTGTATTTGCAAAGCCTAATGTTGGTGAAAGTGGCAAAGGTATTGAAAGGTTAGATAAGTCGAAATTTAAAGATTTAAATGATATGTATTCTTATGTTATATCTAAAGAAAAGAATTTCGGAGTAATAGAAGAACTTATTGTACAACATAAAGTATTTAGTAAATTATATCCATTAGCTATTAATACTTTAAGAATAGTAACTATAGTTGCAGATGGTAAACCTTATGTAGTTTATATGGTATCAAAGATTGGAAATGAAGGTAAGTATGTAGATAATATGAGAAACAGTGGTCTTTGTTGTCCGGTTGATTTAGAAACTGGTAAAATTTCAGGGATTGCTCACTGTGTTAAATTAATTAATTATGACAAGCATCCTTATACAGGAGTAAAGTTTGTAGGATATCAACTTGTATATATTAAGGAAGCTATAGAATTAGTTAAAAAAGCAGCTTTAGAAATACCTCAAATAAAGTATGTAGGATGGGATGTTGCAATTACTGAAAAAGGTCCAGTAATCATTGAGGGAAACAACTATCCAGGTTATGATTTCTGGCAACTTCCAGAACACACACCAAATAAAACCGGACTGCTTCCATTCTTTAAAAAATTATTACCAAAATTATAAAAAGTCGTTTATACGATTTTTTTATTTCTCCATTTCAATAAATCATTTATTAATTTATTAAATGGAAATTTCTTTCCTGGACAAATAGTTCTTACAATGGGATTAATTTCACTATGTCCTATAATATGATTTCGATCTATTATAAAATCATAATTGTATTCATTCTTTATAAAATTTATAATTTCTTTCATTATTTCAAGAGTTCTTTTATATTGATTTTCAGTTAAATCTCCATCTAAACTTTCATGTTCTATTGAAAATGTATAATAATTGGCATTTTCAGTTCTTGTTTTAATTAAATCATTAGTTGAAAATTTATAATATACATCACTATCTTGATTTAATGACGTTCCATTAGCCCATGCTGAATCCTTTAAATTAATAATTTGCTTAAACTGACCTTTTTCTCCAATAACAAAGTGACTAGAAACATCTGATGTTCCATCATAAAACATTTGAACTGCTTTCTCAAAACTACTTGTTATGTGACAAACTATAATATCAGGAATAATTTTCTTTCTCCCTTTGTAACAGTTATTACTATAATTAAGTGATTCATTAATAGGATGTTTTTGAGTCATTTCACTTTTTATTCGTTCTAAAATATGGTCACAATTATTAAATGTTACATCACTTACATTTATATTGTTTTCTATTAAAGTTTTTTTAAAAATATCTAAAACACTATTATCTTTTAACTTTAATATTTTAAAATAATAGTACAAAGATTTAATTAAATATTCTTTATTATTTAATATATAAAGTTCTTTTATAATTTTTGTTATAAGTTTCTCTGGTAGACTTAAAGTATCATAAAGTACATAAAATAATAGTTTTGAATCATTAAATTCAAATATTTTTTGAATAAAAACTTCATAATTAATATTTGAAATTGATCTAATAAAAAAATGGATATATCTTTTATTATTTGTTTTTAGAATTTCATTTGATAATAATTCAACATTTGATTCATTTACATATTTAGAAAATAAAAATATGTATCTTGCATCTTTCATATTTATTATTTTATTTTGAAACGCTTCTATTTCTTCTTTTGAATGTTTTATAAGACTAAATTCTAATATTTTATCTACCATTTTTTACACCTATAAAATTATTATAACACTTTTAAAAACCTTTTTGATAATAATAAAATAAAACCTAAAAATTAGGTTTTATTTCTATGTTAATTCGCCTGAATAAAGTTTTCTGTAAAGTTCATTATTATCAATTAAATAGTTATGAGTTCCTATGTCCTGCACTTTTCCTCTATGAATTACTATTATTTCATCTGCATCCATAATTGTTGTAAGTCTATGAGCTATAATTATTACTGCATGATCTTTTGCAAGTTCATCTATTGCCTGTTTAATAAAACTTTGTGAACTGTTATCAAGTGCACTTGTAGCTTCATCAAATAAAATTATTTTTGAATTTCTTGCGAGTGCTCTAGCAATTGCTAATCTTTGTTTCTGACCACCAGATAAATTTACTCCTCCTTCTCCAATTAAAGTATTGTATTTTTCTGGAAGACTCATTATATAATCATCAATATATGCTTTTTTACATGCAGTTCTTATTTCTTTTAAAGTGATTTTTTCATTTATTAATGTAAAATTCTCTTTAATTGACATATTGAATAAGTACGGATCTTGTCTTATTACTGAAACATTGTTACGAAGAGATTTCTCTGTTATATCTCTAATATCTATCTCATCTATTGTAATAGTTCCTTTGTTTGCATCAAAAAATCTTGACAACAAATTAAATATTGTTGATTTACCCATTCCACTTCTTCCTACAATTGCAATCTTTCTTCCAGGATTAATTTTTAAGTTTATTCCTTTTAAAGTTAAGGCTCCACTGTTATATGCAAAGTATACATCTTTAAATTCAATAACACCTTTAGTTTTCTTTAAAACCTTATTTCCAAATTTCTCATCTTCATATAATTTATTATCAACTATTTCAGAAATACGTTTCATTGAAACAATTATTTTATTATAACTAGTTCCAAAATCAGCATAAGATTCAATTACATCATAAATTCTATATAAATACATTTCAAACATAACAAAACTTTCAAAAGGAATATCTCCTATAAAGAATAAATATCCACAAGTTCCTAAAACTACAAACTCAATTACAAGATAGAAAAACCATACAAGATGATAATACTTCATTTGAGTAGTTTTAGATATTTCTTGATTCTTGAATAAAATATCTACATTTTTAAATGTCATTTTATTTATAAGTTTCTTTATACCTAATACTTTTATTTCTCTAACGCCTGTAAGAGATTGATTTATCTGTTTTGAATACTTATCCTGACTCCTTTTAATTTCTTCCTGATTTCTTTTAATTAACGGATGATAATGCCTTGAAATTATAAATACCACAAATGTAAATATTAAAACTTCAATAAGTAAAATCCATGACAAGTATATTGTAAATACAATTATAAATACTGCAGTTGTCAATCTTGAAACAAACTTAATTAATCTTCCCAATAAATCAATAATTCTATCAGGATCAGACTGTATACGATTTGATAATTCCCCAACACCATGTGATTCATATGCACCACATGGTAAATCTATTACTTTAGAAAACAGATTCTTACTTACTTTCTTCATAAACTTTATTTCCAAAAAATTTCTCAAGTAATCTTGTGGAAAATCAATTGCTAATCTGATAAAAATCGCTAATCCAGACCAAATACTTAAATACATAATAAATTTATTAATATCATATTCAAGTAAATTACCAATAGCTTTACCCCATAAAAAAGGGAATACTAAATATTGAAAAGATGCTATAAAGGAAATCATAATAAATATAATTAACTTTGCTTTATCTTCTTTCATAAAACGCCATAAAGATTTAAACATATGAAAAAACTTCATAAAAAAATCACCTACTTTCTTTTTTTAAAATACTAGGTGATTTTATCAAACTTATTAATTAAATAAATTTAAAACAAGTGAGAAAAATCTCTCCTAATATTTCTGATTCAAATTTTCCAAAAACTTTTTTAATCATTTTCTCACTCCTTTCTTTTTTGGTAACTATATTATAACATATATTCATTTGATGTCAACTATTTTTTGTATACACTTAACCATTTTTTTATTTCTTCTGTTTCACCTTTACATAAAGGTCCTTTTTCACCTGTTACATAAAATCCTTTATTTGGTACTCTTATATTTGCTCCTAATTTCTTAAGTTTCTTTTCTATCTTTTCTGAAGCATAACCAAAATGTTTAGCCATAAATATTAAAAACTTACTATTAATTTTTTCAACATCTACTCTTGTATCAAATGCTATAGCATCAATATTTTTAATTTTTAATTTATCTAAACTCTTAATAAACTTATTTATTTTTCCAGTTGAATTAAATGCTCTTGTTGGAGAACCAACTATTAATAACTCTATATTATTTAACATATTGTCTTTAAAATCATCTACAAAGACAATTTCTGTATCTCCTTTCAAATTCTTTTTAATTTCCTCTGCAACTGTTTTAGTATTTCCAAAATAAGAATCATAAACTATAATTGTTTTCATTAATAACCTCCAATAATTATATTTTATCATAAATAAAAAAATTCTAATATGATATTATTAGAATTTTTATTATTTTACTGTTGTTTTTTAAGATTTAAACCAAATGGAGTATTTTCTAATAAACCTTCAAGTGATTCAATACCTTCTTCAATTGTTATATCTTCTTGACCAAGTATATCAGATAACTTAGCAAATAATGTAGTAGTTGTCTTATCTAATTTTGATTCATCTTTTTTTAATTCTTCTTTAAGTGAATTAAGAACTTTATTTGCTTTTATTATTTCTGCTTTTTTCTCATCTATATTTCTAGCTGAATCAATTAAAATATTATGTAATCTATTTATTTCTTTAATAGCACCATCATATAATTTCTCTTGATTGTTTTTTTCATTTAATATTGCTCTCATAATTGGGTGATCTACATCATATTTATTTCCTACATAGTTTTCTACCTTAACAGCTTTTCTTTTAGCTATATTTGCTTCTAATACAATAGTTGAATATCTTTCTATTTCTGAATTAATTTCTTTTTTATCTATAGTTTCTAAATCTTCTCTTAATGATTTTTCTAATTCTCTTAAATTGGCTACTACTGTTTGAAGTTTTACATCTTTTGAATCTTTTAATTCTTCATATTTTGTTTTTGTATTAACTAAGTTAACTATTTTATTTAGTTTAACTAAATCTACTAAATATACACTTTCTTTTTCATCACCAGTAGTCTTAAGTGTTATTTTATCTCCAGCAAAAAATACTTTGATTTTTTGAACTCTTTTTTTCCCTTTTGAACAAAATTCATTTATAGAAGTTGTCCAATCTTCAGCAAATTTCTTTTTTGATACTTCTTTTTCTTGTTCCTTAACTGATATCTTTTGTTTTACTTCAGTAATTGATTTATTAATCTTTCTAATTTCTTCAATAATTTTAGAATTATTAGCAAATAATTTTTGATATTTTGTTATTTTACTTATATCTTCGCTGTTTTTAATTCCTTTTTGAATTTTTTCTGCAAGCAAACTTGATAAAACTTCTGGATTTTCACGAGTTTGATCATTCATTCCAGAAATTTGTATTGGTTCAATTTTATTTAATTCTTCTTTTAAGCCTAATAAACTGTTTGAAGAAACTTCTAAATTAGTTTCTAATGTTTTTAATTTCTTCTCTAGTTTCTTTTGTTCCTTTTCTTCTTTTCCTGTGTTAGCTTTATATAATGATTCTAAAGCCACACCTAAATCTTGTAATTTTTTTTGCGTTTGAGCATATTCAATTTTTTTAGTGTCCATATTTTTTCTCCTTACAAGTATTATATTATAAAACTTAAAATATTTCTTTGTCAATATTTTTTACAATAAGTTACTAAATTATTTTATTCTTCTTCTAGTAAATGCATTTAATTTGTCCACTAATTCACTAAAGTTATTTGCAGTATAATCAGATAAACTATTTATATAATCTCTATCAATATCTGAATATTTATCATAAATGCTTAATACTTGTAAACCTGCTCCCTTCGCTGCTTTAACACCATGCAGTGAATCCTCTATAACAAGACATTTATGTCGTTCTATACCAAGTATTTCAATCATTTTATTATAAACTTCTGAAGAAGGTTTTATTTTGGAAACATCTTCAAAAGCCAGTATATTATCTCCAAATACTTCTTTAAAGTCACAGGCATTAATTATATTTTTATTTTCATTCTTATAAATATCTATTTGCCATCTATAACTTATAGTTGCTAAAGCAAGTATAAAACCTCTTTTTTTAAGTTCTTTTAAAAAAGTATCAGCACCCGGCTTATAACATAAGTTTAAACACTTTTCTCTTACTAATTCCTGCCTAAGATTATCTATTTCTTCAATAGAAAGAGATAAGTGGTATTCATTTTTTAAAAATTTTGCTATCTCTATGAAAGCATTACAGTCTTTTTTTTCTTCTAATATTTTATTTTTTTCTCTAAGTAAATATTGATTAGGAATTCCTCCACCTCTAATTATTATTTCTCTATCTACTTCATCATAAATTCCCCTATCAATCAAAGTTCCATCTAAATCAAAAATAAATGCTTCTTTACCTCTAAACATTTAAAATCAAAACCTCCTATCATATATAAATTCATCTTACTATAAATTTAATAAAAAATAAATATTATTTTTATTAAATAATATTTATTTTAACCTAACGCAACATCTAAAATCATCATTATAGAAAAACCTATTAAAGTAAACATTGCCATTAAATCTTTCTTTTTGTTTGTTTGACTTTCTGGTATTATTTCTTCTACAACTACATAAATCATTGCTCCTGCTGCAAAAGCAAGCAAGAATGGCAACAGTAATCGCATTTTGAGGACCAACAAGGCTCCAATTACGCCAGAAATAGGTTCTACTATACCACTTAACTGTCCATAAAAGAAAGCTTTTTTACGAGAGAAACCTTCTCTTCTAAGAGGTACACTTACTGCTGTGCCTTCAGGAAAATTTTGAATTCCAATTCCTAAAGCAAGTAAGCATGCTGCTCCTAAAGTTGCTCCCTCTAACCCATATGCTAATGATCCAAATGCAATTCCTACAGCAAGACCTTCAGGAATATTATGCAACGTTATTGAAAATACCAGCATTAAGCATCTTTTAAAATTATTACTTTTCTTAACTTTATTTAGTTTTTCAATTTTACTAAATACTTTATCTCCAATAAATAATAAAAGTCCTCCACTAAAAAAACCTAAAAAAGGAATAAGCCAAGCATTCATTTTTAAATTTTCTGCCATTTCTATAGCAGGTGAAAGTAGCGACCAAAATGAAGCAGCAATCATTACCCCACCTGCTAATCCCAACATTGCATCCATTAAACCTTTTTTTACAGTCTTAAAGAAGAATACAAGAGCAGAACCTAAAGCAGTTACTCCATAAGTAAATAAAGTGGCAATCAAAGCCTGCACTTCATGATTTAATTCAGAAAAATAAACTATCATCTTTTACCCCTTAATTATAAAATATGTTTATTTTTTTGAATTGTTAAACATTATTTATTTTCTTTAAAAAATTTATCTAATGGGCCTGTACAATCATCATATTTCTTATCTATTGATGCATTTGAACTTCCAGCAAGATGAGAATAATTTATTTCTTGAATCTTATTTAATTTATTTTGAAGTAACCATTGCTTCATTACTATTTTATCTACAAATTCATTTGATAATCTACAAAATTCAACTATTCTTGATACATTTTTGCATAATGGAAAATCTAAATTTTCTCCTACGAAAGCTTTTATCTTTTCTGCCTCAGCATTTAACAAATGAGAAAGAGCCATTTCTTCCAAAGCAATAGATTCAAGTAAATCAATTAAAACATTTTTTAAGTCAGGTCTACTTTTCTGTTCAGGTATTTTTGGTATACTCATAATTCTCCTCCTTCTTCAGTTATTATATGTGTATTTATCACTATTGTGAAAGCTTAAAATATTAAATTTAAGTTATAGTTGTTATAGTTAATTAGTTATAAAATTCATATTATAAAAATGAAAGGAGAATAAATATGGCATTACCGGTAATACCTAAAAAAACACATTATGAAGCAATTACAGATACAATAGAATCAATTGCTTTGGAAGAAATAGGAATTGCACATATACTAAATGCTGAGGCAGAAAAACTACAAGCAGTTGCTTGTTTAATTAATTCAGGAAGAATAACTTTAGAAGAAGCAATTAAATTTCAATCAAGTGTGGAAAGAACCATACAAACAATTATTAAAATGCAAATATTACTTGAATTTAAATTAGATTCTACTTTAGAATTTAAAGAAAAAAATGTTTGTAATATATAAATACACTAATTTATTAAAATTTAATTCTTAAAGGCGTTTATTATTTTGATTAAAACATTATACAGATATAATATCGTAGGGGGTGAATTTTAATGATTAATGATGAAGAATCTAGAGAATGCGTTTTAGATGAATGTAAAGATTTAGATGGAAAATATAAAGAGGAAAAGAAATGTTGTGTTTGTATTAATATTTATGCAGAATGTGATAAAAATTATCCCTTCGTAAAAAAACCTTGTAAAGATAGCAAGAAAAAAGAGAAAGATTGTTGCGTTTGCATCAATATCTTCCCAAAATGCGAAGAATAAATATTATAAATTATTACTCTTAAAAAGAATCTATTATTAATAGATTCTTTATTTTAGTTTATCTATTTATTTTATCTTCATTAATATTTAATTTTTGTTTTTTAAAACTTCTAATATAGTTAATTACATCATTAAAAGAAGATTCACTTTTTACAAAAGATGGTTTAATGAACTTAAAATATTCGTCAGATTTACCAAAAAATGAATTAACCATTTTTGATGGAAATAATAAATAATATATATCTGGAAATAACTCATTAATTCCTTGTTTCATTTCTTTTGCATCTTTTAAATCATAATCAAAACGTTTTTCTTTAATTTGTTCTAAAACAAATAAATCTAATTTATTTTCATCTGGCTCCATTTCATTCTTGGTTTTAAAATAAATTGCTACTGAAACATCATCAAAAGATAAAGTTCCATTTCCATTATCCACAAGCAAAATAGTATGTTTATCTTGAACATCTTTACAAAATGTAACTATACCATATATTCCAACTTTCTCTAACATTATCTTATAAATATAAATTATAGGATTACAAATTCCCTTTTTATTAAATAACACATCTCTTATTTGTTTATCGTGATTTTTACTATTATTATTCAATTCTATAAGATCAAATGATAATGAATCATATAAATAATCGTAAATTTTTTTTCTTCTTTCAAATAAAGAAAGATTATGATAATCTACGTCTTTAAATACTTCACTAAGCATTTCTATAATTCTTGGTTCAAATTCATTCCATTTTGTCAACTGCTACACCTCTGCTTTTACTTTCTTACATATTAACTTCTTTATTATTGCTGCACTTTTAACACGAATTATTAAATTAGATGATATTTCAGCATAATATTCTCTCGTCTTAATACTTTCTTTAATATCTTTTATAGTTTCAGGATTAACTTTAAAAATATTTTTAATACTTCCCATTTGAATATAATAATGAGTATCACTACCATAAACAACAGGAAGATTTAATACTTTTGATAAAATTAAAACTTTCTTTGTCATTTTATCTATTCCATTTTTATATAAATCTGTAGCATTAAGTTCAATTGCATCAATTTTATTTATAATTTCGTCATCTAAATTAGGAATTTCAACATGATCTCTATAAGGATGCGCTAATATAATTAATGCTTTATCTACATTAGATATTTTAAATAAATCTTTTATATTTATAAATTCTTTATTATTTAAATGTTCCATTATTTCTTCTCTTAATTTTATTATTAAATTCGGATTAGCAATTACTAAAATATCTAATTCTTGTTCAGTTGTTATTTCCATACCATAAAAAACTTTAAAACCATTTACATCATAATAATCCTTTAAAAGTTGATAATTTTCATTTAAAAATTCATATCCTTCGAAAAAGTTATTTGAATGACAGTGCTCTGTTATAGCCAAACTATCAAGTCCTTCACTTTTAGCTTCTTCTATAGTTAATAGAAAACTATCTTTATCAAAGTTATATTTCTTTTTTATTTTGCCATGAACATGAAAATCTATAATCATATTTACTCCTTAATATTTGCAACCATATATCTGTAATATGTTTCAAAACCATTATTTTCATAAAAACTTATTGCAGGATTATCACAATATATTTTAGCAACTATTTCACTATAACCTTTTTCTTTAGCTAATAATTTAAGTAAATTAATAACTCGAGATCCTATTCCATATTTTCTATATTCATTATCAATA
>CAZMCS010000013.1:10734-17348 GCA_964565085.1 uncultured Muribaculaceae bacterium
ATATGCATTTTTATAATATATTCATGTACTATTTCTTCATCATTAGAAATTGGTTTTAATATAATATTTTTATCAACTATATACTCTTTTTGTTCTATCATTCTTAATACCTCTATTACTTATTATCAAATTCAGATTTAAGTATTGAATAAACATACTTATCTTTATATCCTTCTTTTGTCAGTTTCGATTGTCTTTCTATTCCCTCTTTAATCATATTGTTTTTTTCCATAACTTTATATGATCCGATATTATCAGGTGAACATTTACAGACTATTCTATTAAAATCTGCTTCAGTAAATAAATATTTTATAACAAGTTTTAATGCTTCAGACATAATTCCCTTACTCCAAAAGTTTGGATTTAAATTATAGCCAATTTCACACCAATTATCAATTTCATTAATTGTATGTGTTCCAATAACTCCAATAATCGCGTTAGTTACCTTATCTTTTATTGCCCAATCAAAATTATCATTTTTATTAATACTAGAAATATAACTCTCATATGCATTTATTAATTCTTTTTCAGTATCATAATAAACCCAAGTGGCTTTATCACAAATTTCTTTTGTTCTCATTCCTAATCTAAATGCTTTTAAAGTATCGTCTAAATTATCTTTTACTAATAAAAATGTACTTCCTTCTATTGTTTTAATGCCAATTTTTTTCATAATACCACCTTTAAACTTTATTATATCATATTAAAACTTAAAAGATGGCTAAATAATCTTACCATCTTTCATTTCAATAATTCTATTTGCTTTTTTATCTAATTCTTCATTATGAGTAACCATTAATATTGTATGACCTTCTTTATTTAAGTTCATTAATAGTTCTATAACTTTATCCCCATTTTTACTATCTAAATTACCTGTTGGTTCATCAGCAAGTATTAACAATGGCGAATTTGCAAGAGCTCTTGCAACTGCTATTCTTTGTTTTTGACCGCCCGATAGTTTCTTTGGTATGTGATTTACTCTATTTTTTAAATCAACCATTTCAAGTAATTCTAAAGTTCTTCCCTTAACTGTCTTTTTTGGTACTTTATTTAACTGCATTGGAAGAGCTATGTTTTCAAACGCAGTTAATGAAGGTATCAAGTTAAATGTTTGAAAAATAAATCCTACATTATTTAATCTAAATTTATATAATTCTCTTTCTTTCATTTTATTTATTAACTTATCATTAAAATAAACTTTACCTGAAGAAGGTTTATCCATTGTTCCAATTATATGAAGTAAAGTGGATTTCCCACAGCCAGATGCTCCTAGTAATGCAACAAATTCTCCTTCATTAATAGTTAAGTCCACATCATTTACTGCTATTACCTTTGATTCACCAGAACCATATACTTTACTAACACCATCTAATTTTATTAATATATTTTTCTTCATTTATTCATACCTTATACTTTCTAAAGGATTAACTCTGCGAGCAGATAAAGCCGGAAAAATTCCAGATGCTACACCTATCAATATTGTAAGTAATACAATCATTGGCCACGATTTAGGATCATTGTAAGTAAAAAGTGTCTGCAAATCAATTTCGTCAAAGCCATAAATAAACCACATAAATGCTACTGAAACTGGCAAGGCAATTATACCACCAATCATACAAAGTATAGTGCTTTCTGAAATAACCATAAATAGAATTTTTCTAAATGAAGTCCCAATTGCTTTTAAAGTGCCTATTTCTTTTTTTCTTTCATGAATAGCCATTATCATAATAATCATAGCCATAAAAATAGATATAAATATTATTGTATTGTTAATCATTGCGAAAAACATTCTTTGACCAGTAAGCATATCATCAGTTGCTTTCTTCATTTCCTCTGTAGTTGAAGCAATAAGATTACTATTATTATCATTAATTTTCTTAGCTATTTTTTCTACTTCATCAACTTTAAGAGCAGTAAAAATAACTGAATTTATTAAATTCTTCTTTGAATAAATATTCTGTGCTGTTTCAAGAGGCATAATAATAGAAGAATCGACTATTGTATTTACAGAGGGAAGAATATTTATTATTTTTAATTCTTTATTTCTTAAAACAAAAGTATCATTTAATTTTGCATTATGCTCTTTTAAAACCCATTGCGCGGCACCACTTCCTAAAATAACATCTGTTAAATTAGTATTAGTTTCTTTTCCATCTATTTTAATATTACCATAATAAACATTTTCTTTTCCACGCTCTATACCTGCTACCATTACAGATGGTGGCGTATTAGGGCTCATAGCTGGTATTACTTCATTGTAAAATACCATAGTACTTTTATCAGTATCTATTCCATCAATAGACATTACTTCTGTTACATCGTCTTCATTTAAGATACTTTGAAGTGGTAGTAAACTAACTCCTCCCTCTGTATCTGCTTGAACAATTATTTTTCCTGCCATTTCAGATAATTGCTTTTGAATATCATTCTCATAAGCATTCATTATTCCAGACAATACAATATACAACTGCATAGCAATTACTATTCCTATTATTGTTAATATTGAACGCGCTTTCTTATGTAAAATATTTTTTATTGTTAAACTTAACATGTGTCCTCCTAAAATAATACAATTGGATGAATTATACTATATCATAAATATTTGAGTCAATCTTTATTACGAAATAAATGTAAAGTAAATTAAATTACTTTTTTGTAAACGTTAATTACTGATATAATTATATAAGTGGAGGTATAATGAAAGAATTAAAAAAAGAGATTAAAAAAAATGATGAGAAACAAAAAAATCATAATTATAGATGTAAAATTGACAACGGTTGTATATATGGTTTAGGATTTATTGGATCTGTTATCTTTTTTATTGGAAAAGCATCATCATTTGGTGAGGGAATACTTGGCTTTTTAAAAGCACTAATATGGCCTGCCATAATGGTATATGAAGTTTTTAAATATTTAATAAAGTAATATAATTAAAAAAACTCTATGAATAATAGAGTTTTATTTTTCAAACAGTAAACTTAATTGATTTAATTCACCAATATTAATTATAAATTATTTTATAAAAAAATTAAACTGTGAAATTTATTCACAGTTTACATTTAATGTAATAATTATTTTTTTGATTCAAACATTGTATATAATTTCATTTTTTGTTTATAAGTAGATATAATACCACCCATTGTTTCAGTAGGTGTATGTGCTATACCTGATAAACATACATAAGAATAACTATCTTTAGAAAGCGAATCAACATATTCTATCATATTTTCCATAAGGGCTTCCCCATTAATTCTAAATTGAAAAATATTTAAGAATGTAACTTCTTCTGGTTTATTATTTTTAAATATTTCAAAAGTAATTCCAGTAAATAAATCTCCTGCAGTATTTATCCAAAAAGGATTCATTTCATCATCAATTCCAAAAATATCATTTTTTAATTCTTCTAATAATATAAAACAATCTTCCATATTATCATTTTTATATTCTTCGTAACATTTTAATAATTTTTCTTTTGCAACATTATATTTTTCTTTCATATTTATTTTACTCCTTTCTTCTTTATTTATGAGATTGACTAATTCTTTTTGAAAGTTTTGGCTTTTACTATCCATCTTCTGAATAATAAGTTCTAATTCTTTCATACTTTTTAAGTTACTATCAATTTCTTTTTGTAATCTTTCTTTATGAAGAATTAAAAACTTTTTATCATATTTCTTCATAATACTCAAGATTTCTTGTAATTTAAATCCCATTCTTTTTAATTTTTTTATTATTTTAAGTTTCATCAATTGTTCATTTGTATAATATCTATAGCTATTATACTTTCCAATTGACATTGGTTTTAATAACTCTAAGGTATCATAGTATCTTAGTGTTTGAATGGGAGTATTACTTATCTTAGAAAATGTGCTAATTTTATACATAGTTCACCTCACATTTACATATTAACATTATAGTAAACTATAGAGTCAATACTAAATTTTAAAATATTATTTAAAAAGGTATTCTTTCCAATTCTAAAACTCTTTTTGATGAACTTACTTCATTTATTATAAAATCATTATCCTGATATTCTATTAACGCTTTGTATATTTCAAAATTTAACTTCTGTAACTCTTCCTTTGACACTTTATTTTTTATATGAGGCCAAGGTGATTTCTGTTCATAATTTGAATCAGTTTTATATCTAGGAATTAAATGCCAATGATAATGTGGAACTTCATTGCCTAAAGTAGCATAATCTATTTTATCAAAATTAAATAGGTTTTTTAGTACTTTAGAAATTACCATCATTTCAAGCATAAATCCATTATTATCTTCAATATTCACTTCAGAAATATCTTTTATGTGACTCTTAAATATATACATACAGCGACCATAATAAGTTTGAGAAAAATTAACCAAAAGTCTTCCATAATTAAAATCTGCTACAAATGTTTCATTTTGGATATTATTTAATAAATCACAAAAAATACAATTTGATTCATATTGACTCATTAAATCTCTCCTTTGATTAATATTAAAGAAAATAATGATAACATTTTTTTCTATTTCTAGAAAACTTTTCATCATTCTTTTTTATTACTTGCATATATAATCTTTCTAATTGTTCTATATCAATCTTACATTCTTGAAATAACAATTTAAGACCAAATACTTCTTTACATATTTTTATATATAAAAATATATCTTCAGCAGAAATATGGCATATACCATTTCCATCTACAAATGATTCAAATTTGGCATTGCCAAATAAATGAGGATTATCAATAATCATAATTCCCCAATCATTTTGAGCACATAAAATTTTACTAGCAAGTTCTCTGCATTTTAAATATTCAAAATCAAATACTACTTCTGCAGGACATATTCCTTTTTCTGCTAACTCCATTAACTTTAAATACGCATTTATTGCTGTGTCTTTATTACTATTATTAAGTATCAATTCTGAAAAATATAATCCAATTTCTACATCATCTCTACTTGGATCACATTGTAAAGATATAGGTTTCCTTGCGAATATCTCTCTGTTTTCTTTTCTTTCCTTAATTGCTTCTCTAATTGGTTTCCAATATTCATCTGCGTACATTTCTGCAATATCTTTTAATATTCCCATAAACAATTACCTCCAAATTCTTATATTTTTAGTTAAAGCAAAATCAAAAAAGACCAAAAAACAATTTAATTATTTCTTGTAATAATTTTTTCTTTTTTTAAATATATTGTTGTAATATCTTTAGCGACAGTTCTCCCTATTAAGTTAATAAGAGAACTAGGTTGACTCCATTTAGTTACTCCTCTTGATATAATAGCTTTGGCATTAAAGACATTAATAATTCCACGACAATATTTCACTATCCAAAAAGTGTTTTTGAGACTTTGTCCTTCAATAGCCGCGATTCCTTTATCTCCTTTAATAATACCTATTTTTTGCATCCAGCGAGGAATATTACCATCATGCATGTGACCGCATAATACTAAATTTATATCTTCTAATATTTTTTTAGCAGCTTTCAATTTCTCTATATTCTCTTTTTCCTTCGCACTAATTATCATCTCATCAATATTATCTGATAATTCTTTCACTATTTCAGGTGAATGAGATAATAATATAATATATTTATCTTTATCATATTTCAAATCACTATTTAACAAATCTTCAATAAAATATTCAACACGGTATTTTTTATATAAAGGATAATAAGTATTCAAACGAGGCGAGAAACCAATTGTTGTAATATCCTCATTAATACTAAATGTTTCATTATTTAAAACATGAATTCTATCATTTTCTAAAGATTTTAAATAATATAAAGTATCTTTTGCTTTTAATAATTTACTATCTTTTAAATCATGATTACCAATACTAATAAAAAGAGGTGCAATAAAAGATAAACCATTTAATAAATACTCTAATTTTTCTTTCGTTTCATTATCCTTTAAATCATCAGCTTCATATATGATATCTCCTGGCATAAAAATATAATCAGGATTTTGTTCCTTTATCTTTTGTATTACTTTATCCCAAAGTTTAGTCCTAGAATATTTTGTATTATGAATATCAGATAACAAACAAAAAGTATAATCCTTAGTTATTTTATTGCTTGTTAGGTTTATTTTTTCATTAATAATTGTCATAATATCACCTCTTTAATTATAACATAAAAATAATAAAAAAATGTACAATCGTTATTACTTCTTATAACATTTATTAAAACAAAAAACAAAGCAAGATAAATGAAAAAACCTTACATTGTAAGGTGAATTATTAAGTGTGTATGATTTAAAAAGGATTTCCAAATTTTTATTTTAACTATTTTTCAGTGCCTTTAGTTTCAGTTTTTACCCAAGACAAAGAAATATCTGGTGCTGAATAATTACAGTTAGGACAAACTTGTTTATGTTCCATTAATTTTTCATTGTCTTCCTTATTACCTAAAGAAAAATTAACGCTATATACAATCATTTGATCACTTTCTGTACCACATTTGACACATTTTACTTTTTTCATCACAACTTTTGTCATTTTTTACCTCCTATTATTTAAATTATAACATATTCTAGGTATAAATAAAGATTGTAGATTCCTATAACTTCTTTATATTTTTCCACAAATAATTTGACTTTTTGTTTTCTTTTTTAAATCCAAAACT
>CAZMCS010000014.1:0-16886 GCA_964565085.1 uncultured Muribaculaceae bacterium
GTCACCTTAGAATATTTTATCACATTTGAAGATATTTTAAAAGAATTATTATTTTATAAAAAAAGACTTAATGTACATTTAACATTTCTAGTCTTAATTTATCTGCTATAGTTACAATGAATTCTGAATTCGTAGGTTTTGCTTTATCTATATCAACACTATGTCCAAATATTTCTTCCATTAAATCCCAATCTCCTCTATTCCAACTAACTTCTATTGCATGTCTAATGGCTCTTTCTACTCTAGAAGTTGAAGTATCAAACTTCCTAGCTATTTCAGGATACAATTCCTTGGTAATCCCTCCTATTAAAGAAGGATCTTCATAAACTAAAGAAATAGCCTCCCTTATATACTGATATCCTTTTATATGAGAAGGAATTCCCAATTCATGTAAAATTTTTGTAATAGATATTTGAATTTTATTTCCATGTAAATTAAATATATTTCCCTTTGATTTACTATTAGAAATATCTAATATTTTCTTTTCTAAATCAATCAGTTCAAATGGTTTTAGTATAAAGTATTTTACTCCATATTCACTTACTTTTCTTATAGTTTCCTGTTCATTATAAGAAGTAATAACTATAATGTTTTTATATATTTCTTCACTCTTAAGTTTTTCTAATACATATATTCCATCTTTTTTAGGCATAATTAAATCTAATAAAATTAAATCATAATCTTCACTATCTTCTTTTATGATTTTTAATGCCTCTTCACCATCATAGGCTTCTTTTGTAACTTCAATTTCCTTGTGATTCGAAAAATACTCCTTTATCATTCCAACCATACCCTTATTGTCATCTACTACTAGAATTCTTGTTTTCATAACATTCCTCTCTATTAACAAAATAATTATAGTACACTAATACTATAATTATCTAGAGTTCAAATTGTAATCATTTGTCTAAATTTGTCGAATTTTAGCTTTAAATGTCGAAAGTATCTCTTATTATATTCTTTACTCTTTCTATATCAGAACTTATTTTACCTATTAACACTCCATCGGATACTTTTAATATTTCTTTTATAGACTCTTCATTAACACTTCCACCATAATATACTTCAATATCATAGTTATACTTTTTTAGAAAATATTTCTTTATTCTTTCTACTATTTTATAAATTTTCTGTACTGAAGGCGTTTGAGAACCACCAATTGCCCATGAAGGTTCATATGCGATAGTAAGATTTTTGATTTGTTCAGGTTTTATACCTTTAAAATAATATTTTAACTGGGCCTTTACAACACCAAAGGCATTTGATTTCTTATAGAGTTCTCCAACAAGAAATATAGTCTTAAAATTAGAGTTCAAACTCTTCAGTAATTTATCCTTTGTCAATTCAATTCTTTCTAGTTTTAATTTTTTTCTTTCACTGTGACCAATTAAAGTATAGTTTATTTCCATGTATTTTAATGCTTCAAGATTTATTTCTCCAGTATAAGATCCATAATCTGAAGTATAAAAGTTTTGTGACCCAATATTTAAATTACAATTTTTAAATAATGCTAAATATATTACTGAAGGAAATAAAATTATTTCAAAATCTGTTGTATTTATTCTTTTCATTTCTTCTTTATAATTAAGAATTTCATCATAATTCAAATAACTTTTATGATTCAATATTATTTTTTTCATCTTTAATCCTCTAAAATTTCCAGGGTTTTAAATTTTTTCCCCTCTAAATATTCTAAAGTTGCTCCTCCACCTGTAGAAACATGATAAAAATTATATCCATATTTATTAGCTGCACTTCCAGTATCTCCTCCACCTATTACAGTTTTTATATTATTATCATTTAAATATTTTAATATAGCCTTAGTTCCAACAGCATATTTCTCATCTTCAAATTTCCCTAATGGTCCATTCCATATTACAAGTGGACTACTTTTTAGTATGCTTTCAAACAATTTAATTGTTTCAGGTCCAGCATCATAACCCTCTTCATCATCAGTTAGTTCAGTTACCTTTTTAATTCCATTTTTAGTAATCACATCAACTGGAAGTACAATTTTCTCCGAATATTTTCCAAGCAGTTCCTTTACATAGTCTATTTTTTCATAATCAACTAAACATATTCCAGTATTATAACCTTTAGCTTTTAAAAAAGTATAAGACATAAGACCACTTAATAAAATATGATTCGAACTTTCTATTAAATTTGAAATCACAGCTAATTTATCACTTACTTTCGCACCGCCCATTATTATATCTTTCTTACTAACTATAATTTCATTAAGTATTTTCAATTCCTTTTCAATTAAGAACCCCGCACATCCAGGAATATACTTTGGAATTCCATATGTGGATGCATGATTTCTGTGAGAACTTCCAAAAGCATCAAGTACATATAAATCTCCTAAAGATGCCCAATACTTCGATAATTCTTCATCACATCCACTTTCAAGGTTATTTGGAATATCCTCATGTCTAGTGTTTTCAAGTAACACTATTTCTCCTTCATTAAGATTATTAACTGTATTTTCTACTTCTATTCCTCTTGTACTTGCAACAAACTTAACTTCTTTACCAAGTAATTCAGATAATCTAACTGCTACTGGTTTTAAAATATTCTTGGCTTTATCTTCCTCACTCTTAATCTTACCTAAATGAGATAAAAGAATTATTTTAGCATTATTATCAATTAAATATTTTATTGTGCTTAAACTTTCCCTTATTCTATTATCATCATCTATTTTTCCGTTTTGTATAGGTACATTAAAATCTACCCTTACAATAACTTTTTTATTATTAAAATCAAAATCTCTTAATGTTCTCATATATTCCTCCATTATTTAATTATATTATAAAAATAATAAAAATTAAATTAAAAAAGCAACCTTTCAGTTGCTTCTTTACACTTATTTTTTTAATGTTCTACCTTTATTTACTTCTTTTTCATAAATTGTCAACAAAAAAACAATCTTTTTAGATTGCTTCTTAATAATATTATTTTATAGTAAAAGGAGTTTCTTCTAAAGTTTGATTTATATTTGGTTTGATTTCTTCAAACTGATTCACATTGTTAATATTCATATCTTTTAAAGATTCACTCATAGTTTTTAATATTCTTTCTTCTTGCTTTGAAATAATTGTTTTTATATTATCAACACCTCGAGCAATTGCTTCAATATTAGCATTTACAATATTTAATTTATTCTCAGTTACTACAAGTTTATTTATCATAGTTGCAATAGTTTCATCATATTTGTCAATACGTTTATTTAATGTATCTATTGATATAGATGTTTTTACTGCCTCTTTATGTAAACTATCTAATGCAGATGAAGAAGGCTTAATATGATAATTAGGATTAAGTCTACTAAAATCATCAACTTTTTTCATTTCTTTAGCACTTTCTTTAATAGCGCCTACTGCATCTTTCGCAGTTGTTTGATATTCCTGTCGGATAAAATCAATTCTTTCTTGTTTTTCCTGAACTTGATTTATCCACTCTATCTGTTTATCTTCTGTTTCTTCTAATTTACCAGCTTGAGTATTTCTTATTTCTGTAAGCCCTTCGCTTTTTTCCTCAAAACTTTGTTTTTTAGACTTTAAATTTTGTAAGTCAGCATTTGTCATTTTATAAAAATCTAACTGCTCACTAACTTTTGCCATTTGTATCAAAGTCCCAAGTTTAACAGTTTTCTGCATATTAGCATAAAAGCTTCTATCTGCGATAGTTACATTTTTTCCTGCTAAAAACGCTTTTATCTTTGCTGTTTGAAAATTTATACTTGAAGAAACTTTATCTCTAATTAAATCATTACTTGCCCATTTAGTTTGAGTTTCTTGACGCTTTTTTAATTCTTCTTCTAAATTAGTTTTACGTACTTCTAAAGACTTTTCTTCCTTTTTAAGAGTTTTCTCTTCATCAATTGCCTTTAAATTTTTAGTGAGTGCATCATGAGACTGATTCTTATCTTTTTTAGAAATTGAATCAAGATCTCTATAATCTTTGATTGATTCTGTTACTTCTCGTTTAGTTTCTTTAATAGTTTTTATATTCTCTTTTTTTCTTTTGTTCAAATCAGTTATCATTTCAGTTAACTTCTTTTGTTTATTCTTTGTGCTTTCTACTGCATTTTTTACAATAAATGTTGGAATACTTTTTATGGCATTAAAAACCTTTTGGGCTTTTTCACCAACTATAGTTCCAAATGGTTTGTTCATATTAAATCACTCCCTAATCCTCATTAAGAGGTTGCAACTTCACTTTCTAGTTTAGAAATAACTTCATTAACAATTCTACGATCTTCTTCAGTTTCTAACATAGCAAGTGTAGGACCATTTTCACCCTCTTTAAGTATTGCAGAATATAAAGTAACATTTTCATTATTTTCTTCAGTTACCGAATTATAAATAATATAATTTTTTCCATTTGTTTCATTTTCAAAAGAACATAAAATTCTACATTCTATTTTATTTCCTTGAGCATCATTAACTATCATTGTTTCACTTTTATCCATCTATTATTTGCACCTACTTTCTATTTTTAAATAATATCATAATTATACTTTCAAGTCAAAACATTCAGTTTATTTTAAATTTACTAAATATTTTGCTGTTCTTATCATTTGAGCAGTATATCCAACTTCGTTATCATACCACGCAACTACTTTTATAAGTTGGTCTTCTTCACTATCAATTACATTAGTTAATAATCCATCAACTAAAGCACCACATGTTTCTTCAATAATGTCTGAACTTACAATAGGAGTTTCAATATATTTAATTGTTTCATTTTGATTATTTTTAAAAATACTGTTTATTTCTTCTGTAGTTGTACGTTTCTTAAGTGTTGCACTTACATCAAGAAGAGATCCATCTCCAACAGGTACTCTAAATGCACTTCCATCCAAAAGACCATTTAATTCAGGTATTATCTTTCCTATTTGAGAAGCTGCTCCCGAAGAAGTTGGAATTATATTCAATGAAGCTGCTCTTCCTCTTCTGCTTTCAATACCCTTTTTGTGTGGAATATCTAATGTTTCCTGATCATTAGTCATTGCATGCACAGTCGACATAAAAGCTTTTTTTACTCCATAATTCTTATGTAATAAATCTATTATAGGAGCCAAGCAGTTTGTTGTACAACTTGCACATGAAATTATTTTATCATCAGAATTTAATATATTATGATTAACATTGTATACAACTGTTTTTGTATCATCTTTTGCAGGTGCAGAAATTATTACTTTCTTTGCTCCTGCATCTAAATGAGCCTTACATTTTTCGCTTGATGTAAAAACGCCAGTGCACTCTAAAACAACATCAATATTTAAATCTTTCCATGGAAGCTTTGAAGGATCCATTTCACTATAAACTTTAATTTTCTTACTATTGATAACTATATTCACACCATCATCGCTTACATCCTCATCTGCCTTACCATGTACAGAATCATATTTGTAAAGATATGCAAGTTGATGTGCATCAGTTAAATCATTGACTGCTACAACTTCTATATCACTTTCTTTGTTTATTAGCCGTAATGCAACTCTTCCTATTCTTCCAAAACCATTAATTGCTACTCTTATCATTAAATTCCTCCTATAATAAAAATTATAATTAATTAACATTGTTAATACAACTTACTAATTAAAAAACTTTACAATATATATTTTATTATTGTAAAATTTCTTATTTTTATTTATTCAAAATAACTTTTTCCTATAAATTCTCTAAGTACACTAGTATCTGGAATATTTTCATCTGCTATACAAAAGAAACATTTTAAGAAGTTTATAAGTCTTATTGCTTCCTTGTAATTATCAGACTGGGGGTCTATTGAATATAGTAATGGTTCTGCATATGTTCTAAGAGCATTTACCTCATATATTAAAGCAGTATTAACAACTGCATCTGCTTCTGTTTGATATGGAAAAACATATTTTTCTTCACTCTTTCTCATATTTCTCCAATTAGTAAGAGTTACTTCTGCATTATACCCTCTTCTAGCATTATCTCTTACTAACCTTCTTAATAATCTTACATCAGTAGTAGATACATGATTATGTCTATCTAATGCTATTGGCGTAAATGGACTTGCATATATTTTAAACTTATTACTTTTATCTATATTTTTAGAAAACTCTTCATTCAAAGTGTGAAGTCCTTCAATAAGTATTATGTCATTCTTTTTTAATTCCACAGGCGGCTTTTTATATTCTTTTTCACCCGTTATAAAATTAAAGGTGGGCATACTTACTTTTTCTCCCTTTAACAGCTTCTGAAGTTGTGAATTAAATAATTTCAAATCTATTGCATCAATTGTTTCATAATCATTATTTCCATGTTCATCTTTAGGACTATCTTTTCTATCAACATAATAATCATCTGTAGATATTATAAATGGATTTAATCCCTTTGATTTAAAGTATAACCCTAATTTCATAGAAGTAGTAGTTTTCCCAGAGCAAGATGGTCCGCCAATTAAAACAAGTTTTATTTTTCTATTTGAAGTTATTCTGTCAGTTATTTCTTTCATTGTATCATTGTGCATCATTTCATTTATCTGAATGAAATCTCTTATTTTCCCATTTGAAATCAATTTATTTACATCAGATACATATCTTATATTAAGTTTCTCTAACTTTTCACTATATTCTCTAAAGACATTAAAAATACTTTTCATATGAGTATATTTTGGAATTTTAGAACTTCCAGTATCAGGATACTGAAGCACTATTCCTTTTGGAGATACTAAAGTTAAATCAAAATATTTAATTGCTCCAGTTGATATAGGCAAAAAGTAATAAAAGTAATTATAATATTCTAAAAGTTCATATATTGAAACATAACCATTACTTATTTGCTTATAATTTTCAACTTTTTCAAATTCATCACTTTCAGTAAAATATTCAATAGCGCTTCTTCTTGTAGTACTTATTTTTTCAATTGGAATATCTCTTTCAACAAGTTCCTTCATCTTATCTTTAATTTTCTTTATTATTCCTTCAGTTAAATTCTTTCCTAAATCCAATTCGCTATAAATTGACTTATCTATTGAATGTTTTAGTCTTAAATTTACATTTTTACCAAATAATTCTTTTATTGCAGTAATATACACATATTTTAAACCATTTCGGTATATTTTTGTGCCACTTCTTTCGCTAAACTTAATTAATCCAAGTTCCACATCTTTTTTTAACACTGTATTAAGTTCCGCAACATCACCATCTAATGTAACTGCTATTACATCCTCATAGTCACCTTGATGTTTAAGAAATTCATACACAGTAATTCCTTCTCTTGAGACTATTTTTTCAGAATTTTCCTTTAATGTAATAATAATACTATCTTTCATAAGATATCCCTCTATTCTTATTTAATTTTATCAAAAAAATATAGTTTTGTGAATAATATTATTATTAGAGTGTAAATATATAAATGAGGAGCTAAAATGACTTTAATTCCAACAGTAATAGAAAAAACAAGTAATGGAGAAAGAGTATATGACTTATACTCTAGACTTTTAAAAGACAGAATTATTTTTATTGATGGAGAAATTACAGATGAAACTGCCAATATAGTAGTTGGTCAGTTACTATATTTAAGTTCAAATAGTAAAGATGATATAAACATGTATATTAATAGTGGTGGAGGAAGCGTCACTGCAGGTTTTGCAATATATGATACAATGAACTTTATTGACTGTGATGTTTCTACAATATGTGTAGGAATGTGTGCTTCAATGGCAGCATTTCTTTTATCAAGCGGAACAAAAGGTAAAAGAATTGCATTAAAAAACTCTGAAGTAATGATACATCAGCCACTAGGTGGTGCTCAAGGCCAAGCAACAGAAATAAAAATAGCAGCCGAAAGAATTATAAAAATTAAACAGAAACTAGCAATTTTACTATCTAAAAATACTGGTAAAACAGTAAAGCAAATAGAAAGAGATGTAGAAAGAGACTACTTTATGGATGCTAAAGAGGCGTTAGATTATGGTATAGTGGATAAAATAATATAATTTTACACATTTTAGTGTTTAAAAAGTTATATAATTTTTAAATATATCCACAATAAACTGTAATATAATGTATATTTTATTAAAAATAATTATAAAAAAACCAATTAAACATATACTTTCTTTATAATAAGTAGTATAATATCTAATAAAGGAGGAATTATTGTGGAACCTTATATAGCAAAAAAATTACCTTTAGTATATAAATTTGATAAAGAATTGCTTAGACTTCTAGCCGAGGCTAATGAAAAATATGGGCAATATAAATCTTTATTAAAACTTTTTAGGTTTGATCCAAGATATTTTTTGGATTCTATTATATTAGGAGAAAGTTTACAATCTTCAAGAATTGAAGGAACACAAGTCTCTCAAGACGATATGTATTATATTGATTATATAAGTAATAGTAATTTCGAAGAAATAAAAAATCTTAAAAAAATGATAGCATTTGCTAAAAGCGAATTAAATAATCCAATAAACTTAAAATTTATTAATAAAATGCATTTTATTCTTCTATCTGGAGTTAGAGGGAAAGAAAAAAATCCCGGTGTAATTAGAATCACACAAAATTATATTGGCAAAATAGGATTAGGAAAGGAAGGTGCAACCTTCATCCCTCCTATACCAGAAGACGTTCCTCTTCTATTAGAAAATTTATTTGAATATATGAATGATAAATATATAGACGAAATATTTATTAATCTTGCTATTTCACATTTTCAATTTGAAACTATTCATCCATATTCTGATGGAAATGGAAGGTTGGGAAGAGCACTAATTCCAATTCAATTAGCAAAATTTAAAAATGAAGAACCTATACTATTTTTATCTGAAATAATTGAATTATATAAATCAAATTATTATAATGCTCTAAATGAAGGAAGAGATGGTAATATAGAAGGATTTATTAAATTCTTTTTACGATGTGTTATTGACCAATGTTTTGTTAATATAAATAGAATAGAACGAATTAATACAATTTACAATGAAGATTTTGATACTATCTGTAGTAATATCAAAGGAAATGGTGTACATAAGATTTTACCTATTATGCTTAAAAAAATTGTTTTTACAACAAAAGAAGTCACAAATGAAACAAAACTTCACATAAATTCAGTTACTTCAATATTGAATAAATTAGTTAATTTAAATATTTTAGTAAAAGAAAAAAAGTTTGGATCAAGAATAACTTATAAATACAAAAGAGTTTATGATGAATTTGTAATACCTTCTGCATAAATAAACACACTTAAAGTGTGTTATCTAACTTCAGCTATTATAACAGTATAATTCTTACCATATTTTTTTGCACACTTTGGACATGTAGTATACCACATATACCATTTTTTTATTTTTAAATCTTTCTTTTTTAGATGCTCTTCAAAGTCTTTACACCATATGCCTGTATCTTTAAAAGAACCTTCATAAACTTTACTATAGAATTTTCCAGTTAATTCAATATTATCAGCACCCTTTATTTTTTTATCAACTGCTAAAAACACATCCATATTCCATTTTGAAGAGTGATCAGACAAACATAAGTAATCTTCCATTTTAGCACTTGATTCTTCTACAAGTTTCTGTAATTTAGTCATTACTTTCCCAAAACCAATTGGAATAAAAAATAAAGTCTTAACTTTCCCTTTTATAAACTTCTTACCTTTCCATTCCAGTAGTTTTTCATCCCATGCTTTAACATCTACTTTTGGGCAACAAATTTCTTCTTTCAATATAATCCTCCTATAATAATTATCTATTTGTTAATATATATTGTCAATTTAATAATATGATATATTTACTTTTAAAGTGTATATCTCTTTAAAAATAATTCTGCTTTTTTAGCAGTTGCGCTACGACTACTATTCAATTCATTTTTAGCAAACTTAATATACTTTTCTTTAACATTTGGAGATAACAAATACCAAACTGAACCAATTATACTCAATATATGCCCAATATGAACTAAAGAGCATTCTTCAGTATCATATTTATAATTTTTTGATTTTAATATTTCTAAAGATAATTCATCTGCTTTTTCATTTTTTGATTTTATAATTTGAATTAAAGCTCTTAAAGCATTCCCTGCTGTAATCATCTTTCCTGTGTTTAATTTTGAAATAATTATAGGTAATACCTCTTCTATTTTATTTTTACTGTCAACTATTGATAAATTCCCTAATACTATTAATCCAGTCCATATAAATATATTATTCCTATTTGATAATAATCCAACAAAGTAATCAAAATCTTTATAAAGTTTCTCTGGATTTGTTTCTGATATTTTAATAATATTTTTTTGCATAGCATATTTTATTTTTGGATTTTTATTACTCAAATTATTTAAATCATATTTCATATTATTTCCTTTCAATTAATTGTTTTATCTTTCTAAATCTATGATTTATGCCACTTTTAGTAATTTTATTTCCCGTTTCCATACTTATAATGTTTGCTAATTCTGTCATAGAAGTCTCAGGGTATTTTTCTTTATAAATACAAATTTCTTTTAATTTTTCATCAAGTAATTCAAAATCCTTTATTTCTTTTAGTTTCTTTATCATTGAAAGTTGCTCTACAGAGCTATTATATGATTTATCTACATTAGCTTGATCACAATTATTCTGTCTATTAGCCATATTTTTATGATCTCTATATATTCTAATGTCTTCAAAGTAAAAAAGTGAATTTACAGCATTGAGCATCTTTATAAAATCACTAATTTTCTCTGCTTCTTTTATATATACCATATAATTCTTATATCTTTTAATAACCTTACTGTTGTAGTAAAGTTCATTTAATAATTTATCTATAAAATCAGCTGTTTCTTTCTTATATATCATAAATTCCGCATGATATCTTGAAGTTTTAGGATCATTTATACTTCCGCATATAATAAATGCTCCTCTTAAATAAGCTTGTTTTTCTCCTATATCATCACATATAAAAGAACCAGGAATATATATTCTTTTATCATTTTCATCTATAATTGATAAGTCACGAAGAATATGATCTTTTTTCTCTTTTATAATTAATGTAACCATATTTTTCTTTCTTGTACTTGTTATATTACTTTTAATCATTTCTATTTCAATATGATATATTGATTTTAAAAGTTTATAGACTCTTCTTGCCATACTTAAATTTTTAAAATGCATCAAAAAAGAATCTTTTTCAATAATTGCTCCTATATTTACAATAGCGGATAATTCTGCAATAATTTCAGAAATAGAATAATCTATATTACTAATTTCATTCTTTATATCAGATGTAAATGACATATTTTCTCCTTTAAATCAAAACTTCTCAACTAATATAACATAGTTAAGAAGTACTTTCAATTATTAATAATATCTGCTTGACCATTTATTTGGAAAATATATATAATCCTTTGGATTCTTACAGTTGTTAGTCCAAGTTGAATAACTTGTATATCCATTTCCTAAATACCATCCTGATCCAATACCAAAGTGAAGATGTGCTCCTGTAGTACATTTGTCATATATTTGAGTAGTTTTACCTCCGCCTACATAACCAATAATTGTATTAGTAGTAACAATATCACCTACGTTTACATTAAATTTTAATAAATGCAAATACTGTGTTGTATATTTTACTCCTTTAATTGAATGATGAATATATAGTCCATTCCCCCCACAACTACTTCGATTAACTTTTGCTGCCACTACACCTGCAGCAGAAGCATATATTGGAGTCCCTTCTGAATTCCCGCCAATATCTATTGCATTATGAAATGAATACGTTCCTTTAGTTGGATGCACTCTATAACCAAAATTACTTGTAACTCTACCAGAAACTAATGGTCTTGTAAATCCAATTGCATATGGAACTTTAACACATTTGCTAATGTCTTCATCCATTTCACAACCAAGATCCTTATAATATTGAATTGCTTCTTCCTGAGCCTTTATTTGAGCCGACAAATCAACTTGGATTTCACTTATTTCACTTAATTCTGTGTTAATACTTTTTAACTTTGATTGTAGATTTTTTATTAAGTTTTCTAACTCTATTTTCTTATTATTTAAATCTATTTGAGTTTTCTTATTTTCTTCAATTAAATTATACATTTCTGTAATTTTTTCTTCATTATATTTACTTAATTGCTCTACAATTGCGCTTCTATAAATAAATTCAGTAATAGTAGTTGAACCAAATACATATTCCAAGTATTCATTTCCACTATCAGACTTTTGAAGTGCTTTCATTAATTCATCTATTTCCTCTTGTCTTTTTAAGATATCAGAATCTAATTCAATTATTTTCTGTTTTGCTTCTTCTATCTTTTCTTCACAATCTTCTATTTCATTTGTAGAACTGTATATTTCAACATTAGTATCTTTTTTTTCTGTTTCTGCTTCATGTTTTGCTTTATCCTGTGCAACTTTTTCTTCTTTTAACTGATTTAATTCAGTATAAAGATTTCTAAGTGTCTTAGCTTCAATATTTTTTGGAATTATAAAAATCATTAATAAAAACATAAAACAAAAAAGAAATATAAACTTATTTTTCACTATATTTTTAAATACCTCCTTACTGCTCTATAACTGCCAAAAGCACCTACTGATATTCCTATTACAAAAATAACCATAATAATATTAAATAAAATAGCATCTGGTGATATTAATTTTATTATATCAGTAAATAATATTCCATTAAATTTATTATATAAATAAATATAACCATAACAGCACATAAATATAGGTATTATTGAGCCTATCAAACCAAGGAATAATCCTTCAAAAAAGAAAGGAATCTTAATATACATATTTGATGCTCCAACTAATCTCATAATCTCTATTTGTCTTCTTCTATTTAAAATAGTTACTTTAATTGTATTACTTATCAAAAATGCGGTTACAACTACTAAACCTGCAACAACTATATAAGTAATTTTTTTAACATTACTAAATATACTAACTAATTCTTCAACCATTCCTTCTCCATATTTAACTAAATCCACATTATCTAAACTTTCAATTACATCTGCTGTCTCTCCAATTAACTCAACATTTTTTACTTTAACTAAAAAAGTATCTTGAAGCGGATTAGTTTCATCTGTCCACTCATTCATAATGCTGTTAAAAACTTCAGATTTACTTTGCATCTGAGCTTTTATTTCATCCTTAGATTCAAATTCAACACTTTTTACATTACTAATTCCATCTAAAAAATATCTTACATTATTGATATTTTCCTCAGTAGAATTTCTTTTTAGAAATATTACTATTGTTAAATCTTTTTCTATTTCTCTTGTAAAATTATTTATATTATAGGAGAGAATAATACTTAAGCCCACTAAAACTAAAGTAATTGTAATGCAAGAAAGACTAGCTACACTTAAATTAAAGTTTCTAAATATACTTTTAAAGGCATCACTGATATTTCTGCCTAAAATTCTAAACGGCTTCATTCTTGTAACTTCCTTTCTGCTTATCTTTTACGACCATTCCTTTATCTATCACAATTACTCTTTTCTTAAATTTATTAACAATTTCTTTGTCATGAGTTGCCATTATTATGGTCGTTTCCATTTCTTTATTTATTTCTTCTATAACTCTCATGATACCTAATGATGTTTCAGGATCTAAATTCCCAGTAGGTTCATCGCATATTAAAACTTTAGGATTGTTAACAATAGCCCTAGCAATAGATACCCTTTGTTGTTCTCCACCTGACAATTGATCTGGATAACTTCTAATCTTTTCTTTTAATCCAACATGTTCCAGAGCTTTCAATACTTTTGATCTGACTTCACTTTCTTTCAAACCATAAATTTCCAAAGCAACTGCTACATTTTCATAAACATTCATTTTAGGTAATAATTTATAATCTTGAAATACTATTCCAAGTTTCCTTCTTAATTTATAAACTTTTCGGTTTAACAATTTAGCAACATTAACACCACCTACAAATACTTCTCCTTTAGTAGGTTTCTCTTCTCTATACAATAATTTTATAAGTGTACTTTTACCAGAACCTGAAGTTCCTATTAAAAATACAAATTCTCCCTTAGCGATTTCAAGATTTACGTCACATAACGCAGTTACTCCATTTTTATATTGCTTAAATACATTTTTTATTTCTATTAATTCCATTTTACCTCCTAAACTAATTGTATAACATTAAATTGAACTAATAAATGGTACTTTTTTCCTTTTAGTTCCTCCACATGTTTCATAACAATCATTAACTATTATAAATGCTTCTTCATCTATTTCCAATATTGCAAGTTTCAATAAATAATACTTTTCAGTAGGAACTACACACATAAGAATATTTTTTTTATCTTTGGAATACGCTCCTCTGCTTTCAAGTTGAGTTATACCACATCCTATAATATCTGTTATATACTTTTTAACCCTTTTCTCCTTATCAGTAATAATTAAGAACATTTTACTGCTTGATATTCCAATCATTATTCTATCAATAACTAAGGTATTAATAGTTATAATTATTACTGCATACATAATCATCGTATAACCAAAAGTAAATCCTCCTAGTAACACAATTCCATATCCTATAAATCTTATTACTTCACCTATAGGCTTCTTAAAGTAATGAACTAATATTAATGCAAGTATACTTAGCCCTCCTGTAGTATATCCCATTTTATGAACTAACGCTTCTCCTATTCCCCCAATAAAACCTGCTGCAATAACATATAGAAATATATTATCAAATGAAAAATTCATAGCAGCAACTATATCTTTAGTTAAATAAACAACTAATGTATATAATAATGCACCTATAATACTTTTATATAAGTGTTTAAATCCTATAGTAAATAGTCCAAAGATTATAAGAATTAAATTACCAAAAAATATAAATGCCACAGGTTCAAATTTAAAAAAATATGAAAATATAATACTTAAACTAGACAATCCAGATGAAACTAAATTATGAGGTACATAAAACAAATTAAAAGCTAAAGCAGATATTACAGCACCTATAATAAAAATAAATACTTTAAAAATCTTCTTTTTATTATTAATCGTCTTTTCTACTTCAAATGAATTAAAATTACTTATTAAATCATACATCTTTACCACCTGGTATTATAAAGTATAACAAAAAATGACAACATTTTCTATAAATATAGAGAATGTTGTCGATATTTTACATTTAATTCATACCTTTTAAATAACCATCTATAAATATTTCAATATCTCCATCAAGCACCTTGTCTACTTGAGAAGTTTCTACATTCGTTCTAGTATCCTTAACTAATGTATATGGGCACATTACATAACTTCTAACTGCACTTCCAAAATTAACATCCATTACATCACCTTTAAGATTTTTAAGTTTTTTATTAAACTTTTCTTGTTCTAAAATATATAATTTGTTTTTTAGAATTTCCATTGCTTTTTCTTTATTTTTTAACTGGCTTCTTTCATTCTGACAACTTACTACAATACTAGTAGGTAAGTGTGTAATTCTAACTGCTGAGTCAGTTGTATTTACACTTTGACCTCCTGCTCCACTACTTCTGTATACATCTATTTTTAAATCTTTATCAAGTACATCTATGTCAACTTTTACATCGATTTCAGGAGTTACTAAAACAGATGCAAAAGAAGTATGTCGCCTCTTATTTGCATCAAATGGACTTATTCTAACTAATCTATGAACTCCGGTTTCACCTTGTAAGAAACCAAATACATTCTTACCCTTTACTTGCAAAAGTATTCCCTTTATTCCAACTTCTTCACCAGGCTGTTCGCTTATAACTTCATATTTGAAATCTTTTCTATCAAAAAATCTAGTATACATCCTATATAACATATTAGCCCAGTCATTACTCTCTGTGCCACCTGCTCCACTATGTATTTCTAAATAAGCATTATTCTTATCAAATTCACCATTAAGTAATACATTTATTTTTAACTTTTCAGTTAATTCTAATAAAATATCATATTCTTTGTATAATTCTTGAACTTCTTCACTATTTAATTCTAATTCAGAAAGTTCTAAAGAATCTTTAATTCTATTCTCTATATCATCAACTTCATCAATTTCCTTTTTCAAATCATTAAGTTCACTTAGAACTTTCTTACTATTCTCTAAATCTGCCCAAAAATTCTCTTTAATACTTTCATTATTTAATTCATTTATTTTAACTTTTTTAGCATCATAAAACAAAGTTTTTTTTAACTCATTTATTTCTTCAATTAATAAATTAAATTTCTTTATAATTTCATTCTTATCCATAAATACATTTTAACATATTAAAGACTTATCTTACTACTTTTTATTTTATTCAATAATTCTGTTTTGATTTCTTCTTCATAATAACCTTCAATAATATCTAAAACTTTACCATTTTTAATAAATACTAGTGCTGGCAAATCCTTAATATTATATTTATTTAATAATTTATCAGTAGTTATTTTAACTTTTCTAAATACAGCATTCTTATCAAACTCTTGTAACAATTCTTTTACTGGTATTGATTTTAATAAACATCGAATAGAATCTTCACTAAAAAATTCAAGCAAAAATGGTCTTTTCGATAAAAATAATAGATCTATTTCCTCTTCAGTTATAAGAAATTCAGGTTGAATTGGAGCAGCTCCATATCTATCAACAAATAAATCAGTTATAACACGCGGATCCTCCTCAATTTCTTTTTTTACTCTTTCATACTCCTCATCCGAGTGAGTTACTTTTACAGCTCCAACACTACAACATTCACACTGACCACAATTAATACATAAATCTTCCTTAATAAATATAGTTTCTTTTTCTTCATCCCAACTAAAAGCTCCTGTTGGACATACTGCTATACCATCACATTCTTTTGCATTATCACATATTTTAAAATTAATTAAAACTGCCATTAAACATTACCTCCCACAACAATTCTTATACTTCTTTCCACTTCCACATGG
>CAZMCS010000015.1:0-16017 GCA_964565085.1 uncultured Muribaculaceae bacterium
TTTGATATTACAGAATTTAGTGAAATGATATTTAATTTGAAAAAAACTGCTATTGAAGTTTTAACATATGAAGAGTTTTTTGAATTTTTTTATTTAATAAATAGATGGTCAGATGATGAAGTAAAAAAATACCATAATGCACTTAATATCAAAACTTACTGGAAAATAACACCTTATTTGGATGAAAGAACCAGAATTTTTTGGGATAATTTATATTTAGAGGAAAATGGTTTTGAAATAAGGAAATCTCCTTTATTTGATGATGACATTGAAAGAAAAGAAGTATTAATACACATGAACAATTATTTAAATCATGAAAATTTTTATAAACTTAAAGAAATGATTAAAAATTGTGAAATAAACTTTATTTTAAGCGATATAAGAAATCTTAAAAATAAATTTAAAATCAAATATGATGTCATATATTTTTCTAATATAATTCAATATATTCATAAATATGAATCATTAAAAAATAAAAATGATGAATTATGTATGGAAGAGTTAAAAAATTTTAAAGAAATTATAATGAAATTTGTTAAGTTTTTAAATGATAATGGTCTTCTTGTAATAGCATATTTATATGATTTTTTAGCAGAATGTCATTCTTTTAATAATTGGGCTTATATTAATCGCAATGATAAAAGATTAGAAATATTTCCATCTGACAAATATTCTTACATAAGTTTTCCTGCTGTAAAAGAATTAAGATCTAAAACTTTGCGTAATATTAAATTAAATAAAAAAGATGCAGTATTGATATATAAAAAAGAATCTTAATTTAAATATTTATAATAATAAAATTTAAATGTGGTATAATTTAATAAGATAGGAGGTGTATTTTTTGAATTTATTTAGCAAAGAAAAGGAAATAATTTTTAAAATAACTAATGCAGTTCTTCTTATTTGGTTAATTGCATCTATAGTGTTTGTTGCTACAAGTATAATAGAGTTAGTACTTAAAGAGCCAATTAGAGAATATACTTTTGAAGAATATAAATCAACAAATTGTATATATAAAGATAGTGATTTATCTGATGAAGAAAGTGCAGCATTATGTTTAACAAATTACAATGATTATAAATTTAATAGTGAAAACAATGATTATTATAAATGGAGAACATTATATATATCAATTGCTAATGTAATAATAGTTGGTGGATTCCTTTATTTCATAAATAGAAAAAAATAAATTATATTTATACTTGCAATTATTTGCAAGTTTTTTATTTTATGTTAAAATAAACTTATTCTGGAGATGATATTTATGGATAAGATAATTGATGGTAAAAAGTGTAGTGAAAAAATTAAAAATAATTTAAAAAAAGAAATTAAAGTTTTAAAATATAAATTAAAATTATCAGTTATAAGAGTTGGAAATGATTCAGCAAGTATTATATATATAAATAATAAAAGAAAAGCATGTAATGAGGTTGGAATTGATTTTGAAGAAGTATATTTTGAAGAGAGTACAGAGGAAAAAGTAATTATAAATAAAATTAATGAATTAAATAATGATAATAAAATTACTGGAATATTAGTACAACTTCCTTTACCAAAACATTTAAATGAAGATAATATTATAAACTCTATAGATTATAGAAAAGATGTAGATGGTTTAACAACTGTAAATATTGGTAGGTTAAATAATTATGAAAGATGCATTATTCCTTGTACTGCTAAAGGAATAATGATGCTTTTTGATGAATATAAAATCAATTTAGAAGGTAAAAACATAGTTTTAATTGGAAGAAGTAAATTAGTGGGTAAACCTTTAATTCCTTTATTGCTTGGAAGAAATGCTACTGTATCTTTATGTCATTCTAAAACTAATAATTTAGAAGAATACACTAAGAATGCTGATATTATTATTTGTGCTGTAGGTAAAGTGAATTTTATAAAAAAAGATATGATCAAAGATAACTCAATTATTATTGATGTTGGGATTAATAAAATAGATGGTAAATTATATGGAGATGTGGATTTTAATGATGTATATGACAAAGTTAAATTAATTACTCCTGTCCCTGGTGGAGTAGGTGTTATGACTGTAACATGTGTAATATCTAATGTAATAGACTGTTACAAATTAATTAATGAAAAAGATTAATATTATGATAGAAGCCTTGTAATAAAAAATTATATTTGATAAAATATAATAGAAGTAGGTGAAGCATATGAAAAGTACTACTCTTTTATTTGATATAGATGAAGTAATTGACAGTAATACTAAAACTACTCTCAAAGATATTTGCAATGATTTAGAAGAAAGAGGATATAATCCTATAAAACAAATAACTGGATACTTAATTAGTGGAGATCCTGGTTACATATCTAGTTATAAGGAATGCAGAAATAGAATATTAAAACTGGAAAGAAACAGTATTATTGAGTTAATGCTTAGAGATTATATAAAATTATGAGATATTTAGGTTTAGATTTAGGAAGTAAAACACTTGGTATTGCCTTAAGTGACTCTACAGGTAAAATTGCAAGTCCTTATGATATAATAAGATATAGTGATTATAATGAATTAATAGATAGGTTAAATATAATAATAAGTGAATTTAATATTACAGAGGTTGCTCTTGGGAACCCACTTAATATGAGTGGAAGTGAAAGTAAACGTTCAATAGAAAGCATATATTTTAAGAATTTACTAGAAGATAGACTTAATATAAAAGTATATATGCAGGATGAAAGACTTACTACAATGGAAGCTGAAAAAATACTTATTAATAACAATACTAGAAGAAATAAAAGAAAAAAAGTAATTGATAAATTAGCTGCGACTATAATTCTCCAAACATTTTTAGATAAAAGGAGTAGTAATTATGAGTAAATTGATTTTAAAAGATTCTAAAGGTAAGGATGAATATCGTATTATTTTTGATATTGAAACTGAAAATGATAAAAAATATATAATATATACTAAAGATGAAGAAATTAATTCAGATTTCATAAAAACTTATGCCTCAGTTTATAAATTTAACAATAAGACTAAAAAATATACTATAAGTGCTATAAAAAATCAAAAGGAATTAGATTTTGTAGATAAGGTTTTAAACTCTTTACAAAATGAAAGTGAAAGTTAATATGACAAAAACTAAATTAAATATTAAAAAAGTTATGATATATATAATATTACCAGTTATAATATTAATTTTATTATCAATTGGATTATTTTTCTTCATGATTTCTCCTGTTGGTAAAGATAATACAGAAATTACTTTAGAAGTTAAATCCGGTGAAACTTATTCTTCTATTGCAACCATTTTAAAGAATAATAATTTAATTAAATCAGATACATTCTTTAAACTTTATATTAAATTAAATAATATAAGTCACTTGGAAGCTGGACATTATAAGTTAAATAAAACTATGAATATTATAGAAATTGTTAAAATATTAAGTAAAGGGGAAAGTTTTAATCCAGATGCTATAAATTTAACAATACCTGAGGGAAGACAAATAGAAAGAATTGCTTCTTATGTATCAGAAATAACTGGTAAACCTAAAGAAGCTTATTTAAATACATGGAATAGTGATGGTTTTATAAATAATGTAATTAAAAAATACTGGTTTATTACTGATGAAGTAAAAAATACAAGTATTAGATATGCTTTAGAAGGATATTTTTTTCCTTCTACTTATGAGTTATTAAATAAGAATGTTTCTGCTGAATCTATAGCATATAGATTACTTGATCAAATGGAGAAAGTATTAAATAAATATAAAGAAGAAATTGAATCTAGCGAATATACTGTGCATGAAATATTAACCTTAGCAAGTATAGTTGAATATGAAGCTCTGTTAGATGTTGATAGACCTATTATCGCAGGAGTATTTTACAACAGGTTAAATGATGGTTGGAAACTTCAAAGTTGTGCTACTGCTTGTTATGCTGCAAATATTGATAATTGTGTCCCAAATAAAGTACCAACTAATTATAACTCCCCTTACAATACTTATTATTATACAGGCCTTCCTGTGGGTCCTGGTAATTCACCTAGTGAGAAGAGTATAATAGCTGTATTAAATCCAACTACTACTGATTACTATTATTTTATGTCTGATGTATGTATTGATGGCTTTGGAGAAGATAACAAGGTATATTATTCTAAAACCATTCAAGAGCATAACAACTATGTAAAAAAATATCTAACTTGTTTTTAGAAAGAGAGAAGCAGTATGATTTGTGAATTAGAACAGTATGCTCACGAGAATAATATTCCAATAATGAATAAAGAATCAATGGAATTTATAATAAAATTAATTAGAAAGTTTAAGATAAAGGATATACTTGAAATTGGGTCCGCTATTGGATATTCTGCAATCTGTATGGCAAGATCAGATAAAGATATAAAAGTTACTACAATTGAAAAGGATAGAACAAGATACTTAGAAGCTGTAAAGAATATTAATTCTTTTGGATTACAGCAGAATATAAATTTAATATTTAATGATGCATTATCAATTAATATACCTGATAAATTTGATTTGATATTAATTGATGCTGCAAAGACTAAAAATATTGAATTCTTTAATAAATTTAAATCATCATTAAATGAAAAAGGTTTAATAATTATAGATAATATAAATTTTCATGGATATGTAGGTAAAAGTGATGAAATAGAAAGTAGTAATCTTAAAAAGTTAGTGAAGAAGATTGAAAAATCTATTGAATTTTTAAAGAATCAAAATGACTTTGACATTAAATTTATAGATATTGGAGATGGATTAGTCGTATGTCACAAAAAATCAACATAAATAATAAGATTTTAATAATTCCAAATAATAAAAACATAAGTAAACTTAATTATACTTCTTTTATTTTACCCTTAAGAGATTTTAGTATTGGATTTGAAGTATACTTTGAAATAGATGAAATAAATAAACTTTCTGGTATTTATGATATATTTGTTATAATTAATAAATTTATGCATAAAGATGATATTAATAAATTAGAAAGCATAATAAAGAAGTTAAAGAATATTAAAGGCTATTTTGTTGAAGATGTTGGACTTACAGATATAATTGAAAAAGACAAAATCATACTATATCAAAATCATATAACTAATAATTATAATGCAATTAACTTTTTAAGAACTAAAGGTCTAAATAATATAGTTGTTTCAAATGAACTTACTTATAATGAATTAATAAACATAAGAAAGAATACAAAATCAATATTATATTACTTTTTAATAAATAAGAATATAATAATGTATTCAAAAAGAAGTTTAATCAGTAACTATTATAAAAATTATAATATATTATCTAAAAATAATTTACTTGTTTTAAATGAAAGTTTAAAAAAGAATAAATTAATTTTAAAAGAAGAACAAAATCAATCAATAATATATAATTATAGTACGTTCTGTGGAAATAAATATCTTGAAGTAATAAAAGACTATGATTATTTAATTATTAATTTAACATTAATATCTGAAAGTGAAAGTAATATTATTTTAAATAATATAGATAATATTAATTTATATAATATGATTGAATGTAATTATTATTTCTTAGAAAATGAAATTAAGTATAAGGTGAAAGATTTATGAAAAAAATAGAATTATTAGCACCTGCGGGTGATTTAGATAGACTTAAATGGGCTTTAAGATATGGAGCAGATGCTGTTTATATTGGAGGCATTGATTACAGTTTAAGAGCGAATGCAAATAACTTTACTATTAGTGATTTAAGAAAGGCTGTAACTTTTGCTCATAAATTGAATAAAAAAGTATATATTACTGTAAATATGCTATTTCATAACGAAGATTTAAAAAAGTTAGATAAATATTTATTAAAGTTAAATGAGTTAAATGTAGATGCTTTAATAATAAGTGATTTAGCTGTATTAGATGCAATTAATAGATTAAATATAAAAGTTCCAGTATTTTTATCCACTCAGATATCTACAACAAATTATAAAGCGGCAAAGTTCTGGAAAAAACTAGGTATTAAAAGAATAGTGTTAGCACGTGAATGTTCTAAAGAAGATATAATAGATATTAAAAAGAATATAGATATGGAACTTGAAGTATTTATTCATGGTGCAATGTGTACTAGTTACAGTGGAAGATGTGTTATGTCAAATTATGTAACTTTAAGAGATTCAAACAGAGGAGGATGCAGTCAGGTATGCAGATTCTTATTCGATATAGATGAGAATGATAATCAGTTTTCTATGAGTTCCAAAGATTTAAATTTAATTGATTATATAAGTGAAATGATAGATTTAAATATAGATTCTTTTAAAATTGAAGGTAGAATGAAGAGTTTATACTACATAGCTACAGTAGTAGATGCATATAAAAATATAATAAAGAGGAAAACCATGAATACTCTTGATGATAAAACAATAAAATATTATAAAACTGTTTTAAACAGATGTGCAAACAGGGACAATATACCTCAATTTTATAATAAATCACCAGGTATGGAAGAACAATACTTTTCAGGCAGAGAAGAAGTTTCAAATCAAGATTTTCTTGCAATAGTAAAATCATATAATAAGAAAACAAAACAAGCCGTTATAGAACAGAGGAATTTCTTTAAAATTGGAGATGAAGTAGAAGTCTTTGGACCAAAAACCGAAGTATTCAATTTTAAAGTTAAATCTATTAAAACTGAAAAGGGATTAGAAGTTGAATCGGCTAAACATCCTCAAGAAACACTTATTCTTGAGGTTCCAAAAAAAATATTTAAACATGATATAATTAGAGTCAAATTGACTTGACATTTTAGTAATTTTATAGTAAACTATTTTAAATAAAAGGAGAGAAATTTACACAATGAAGAAGAAAGAAATTTTTTTAACTAGTGAAGGTTATTTAGAACTAGAAAATGAACTTAATTACTTAAAGTTAGAAAAGAGACCTGAAGTAATGCAAGTCCTTAAAGAAGCTAGAGCATTTGGAGATTTATCTGAAAATGCTGAATATGATGAAGCAAGAACTGAACAAGAAAATTTAGAAAAAAGAATAAAAGAAATAGAGTTCTCACTTAAACATGCAACAATTATAGATGAAAAAGATAAAAAGACTGATACTGTTGGAGTAGGTAGCACTGTTCAATTACAGTATGATGAAGATGGTGAAGATGTTGAAGAATATCGTATAGTTGGTAGTGCTGAGGCTGATCCATTTAATAATAAAATATCTAATGAGAGTCCTATAGCATCAGCTATTATGAATAAAAAAGTTGGAAGTACAGTAGAAGTAAGTTCGCCAGACGGAGTATACAAAGTAAAAATAGTGAGAATAGCTTAAAAGAACAAAAGAAATGTTCTTTTTTGATTATTATTATGATAAAATATATTTGGAGGAAAAAAATGAAGAAAAAATATATAACAAAATTAGAAGGAAATGAATGGAATGATTGTCTCGATAAATCTTTTAAAAAAAGAAGTAAAGATGTTAAGATAGATGGTTTTAGAAAAGGACAGGTAACTAAAGATATATATACTAAGAAGTTTGGTATAGAATCTTTATATATGGATGCAGTGGATATAGCATTACCAATAATGTTTGATAGACTACTTAAAGAAAAAGATACTATAACACCAGTAGCATCTCCTACAATAGATATTAAAACAATAAATGAGAGTATATTAGAAGTGGAATTTACTTTAGTAAGTGCTCCTGAAGTTAAATTAGGAAAATATAAGAATTTAGGAATTAAACAGGAAAAAGTAGAAGTTACTAAAGAAGAAATTGAACATGAAATGGAACACTTAAAAGAACAGTTTGTTGAATTAAAGGTTTTAGATAAAAATGAAAAAATTAAAAAAGATTATATAGTAATATTAGATTTTGAAGGTAAGATAGATGGCAAAGCTTTTGATGGTGGTAAGGCTTCAAAATATTCTTTAACTATTGGAAGTAATTCATTTATACCTGGTTTTGAAGATGCACTAATTGGAATGAAAACTGGAGAAGAAAAAGATATTAATTTAAAATTTCCAGAAAATTACCATGTAGATGAATTAAAAAATAAAGATGTTGTATTTAGTGTAAAAGTGCATGAAGTAAAAGAAAGAATAATGCCAGAACTAAATGAAGATTTCTTTAAAGATTTAAATATTCCTGAAGTAGATTCAATAGATAAATTAATGAAGGAAATAAAGAAGAACATTGAAATTCAAAAAACAAGAAAAGCTGAAGATGAACATATAATGAAATGTTTGGAAGCTGTTGTAAGTAATTCCAAATTTGAAGTTCCAGAAGAAATGATAGCGGATGAATCTGAGAGAATGATTAAGAACTTTTCTGAACAGTTATCTATGCAAGGAATGAATTTAGATAAATATTTAGAAATGACTAATTCTAAAATTGAAGATTTAAAATCTCAAATGTCACCAGAAGCTAAAAAAAGAATTAATTATCGTTTAGTAATTAATGCTGTTGTTCAAAAAGAAAAAATGGAAGTTACTAAAGATGAAATTAAAAAAGAAATAGAAACTCTTGCGAAGAATTATAATATGTCTGAAGAAGAACTATTAAAATCTCTTGGTGGAGAAGATATTATTAAGTTTGATATTCAATCTAAAAAAGCAATTAAAATAATAGCTAATATAAAAAAGGATTAGAACTCAATTAGTTCTACTCCTTCTTTTTTATTATCGTTAAGATTTATTTCTTCAATAGGCTCTTCAGAAATTTCTTTTCGTATCTCTGCTACTTTTAGATTAGTTTTTAAATTATCCTCTTGATATGAAGTTATATCATTTTCAAGATCAATTATTTTTAATATCTCTTCAAAAGAAGTTTCACCATTTACAACTTTTTCAAGACCATCTTGTAATAATGTAATAACATCACCAGTATAAACTAAATCTCTTAAAACTTTTTTACTTGAATCATTTACAATAGCATCTTTTATTTCTTCATTTATAAGTAATACTTCAAGTATTGCTATACGATCTCTATATCCATGAGTACAGTATTCACAACCATCTTTATTTGCCTCATACATTTCATTTATATCTTTATCTAAAACTATTTTAAATACATTCTTCTCATATTCAGTAGTAGCTCTTTTAATTCTACATTTAACACATATCTTTCTAGCAAGTCTTTGTGAAATAATACCTGTTAGTGCACTACCAAGAAGATATCTTTCAATATCCATATCAGTCAAACGTTCAATGGTATTTAAAGAGTTATTAGTATGAAGAGTAGATAATACTAAGTGTCCCGTAATACTTGCTCTAACAGCAATTCTAGCAGTCTCATCATCTCTTATCTCACCAATCATTATAATATTAGGATCTTGTCTTAAAATACTACGTAATATAGTAGAAAATGTTAAACCAATCTCAGATTGAACTTGTACCTGATTTATACCGGGAATATCCATTTCAATAGGATCTTCAACAGAAATAATATTAACATCTTCTGTATTAAGTTTTTGAAGAATAGAGTAAACAGTAGTACTTTTACCAGTACCAGTAGCACCAGTAACTAATATTATTCCATTAGGCACTTTAATCATTTTTTTAATCTTCTCTAAACTTAAAGGACTAAAACCAAGATTATCAAGTCCCTCAAGACTTTTTGAATAATCAAGTATACGAATAACTATCTTTTCAGCATTATTAGTTGGTAAACTAGAAACACGAAGATCTAAAAGTCTTTCACCAATTTTACTTTTAATTGCTCCATCCTGAGGAAGTCTTGTTTCCATAATATTCATTCCAGCAATCATTTTAATACGAGAAATCATATTTCTTTTAAACTGATTAGGAACAATTCCATAATCAAAAAGCATACCATCAACTCTAAGTCTGATTTTAATATCATCTTTAGTAGGGTCGAAATGGATATCAGAAGCATTTTTATTTACTGCATCAATTATTATATCATTAGCTATCTCAACGATAGGAAGTTTTTCAAAATCAAACTGTCTCATAATATGCCTTTCTATTCTTTAATTAAATTATATAATAGATACCATTATAATTCAATATTTTTTTGCTTTTTAGTTGTTTTATGATATAATCGAAATATAATAAAAATAATTAATGGAGGAAAAAATGAAAAAGGGATTTACCCTAATTGAATTAATTATTACTGTATCTATAGTGCTTTTACTCTCATTATTAGTATTCCCTTCAATGATTAAAGTTAATAATGAGACTAGAGAAAAAGAATATAATGCTAAAATTAAACTTATTTTAGTTGCTGCTAAAGAATGGGGAAGTGACAATCTAATTGAATTAAGTGATATATGTACAAATATATTTGTAAGAGATTTAATTAACTTGGAATACATAGATGGTGACAATGAAGATAAAACTATAATGACAAACCCCGTAACTAAAGAAAGTATGAACAACATAATAATTTGTGTAACATATGAAAAAATTAATGATAAATATCAAATACAAAGTTCAATAGTGGAATAATTTAGGAGTGAAATAAATGAAAAAAAATAAAATGATTACTTCAAGAGATGAAAATTTTGCAAAATGGTATACTGACATAGTACGTAATTCAAAATTAGCTTGCTATTCAAATGTAAAAGGATTTACTATTTTTGAACCAAACGGTTATGCTATTTGGGAAAATATGCAACAAGTTTTAGATAAAGAATTTAAAAAATTAGGACACGAAAACGTTTATATGCCTTTATGTATTCCTGAAAGTTTATTAAATAAAGAAAAAGAACATGTGGAAGGTTTTGCTCCTGAAGTAGCTTGGATAACTCATGGTGGGAATAATAAATTAGAAGAAAGAATGTGTTTAAGACCAACTTCTGAAACTTTATTTTGTGATTATTATAAAAACATTATTACGTCATATCGTGATTTACCGAAATTATATAATCAATGGTGCAATATAGTAAGATGGGAAAAAGAAACAAGACCTTTCTTAAGAACAAGAGAATTTTTATGGCAAGAAGGACATACAATGCATGAAACCGCAGAAGAAGCAGAAAAAGAAACTCATCAAATGCTTAATGTTTATAAAGATTTTTATGAACAATATTTAGCAATTCCTGTTATTATAGGTAAGAAAACAGAAAAAGAAAAATTTGCTGGTGCAGAATATACTTTAACTGTAGAATCATTAATGTATAATGGAGTTTGCTTGCAATCATGTACCAGCCATTATTTTGGTCAAAAATTTTCCAAGGCATTTGATATAAAATATTCTAATCGTAATAATGAATTAGATTTTCCATATCAAACTTCATGGGGTACAACAACTAGAATGATAGGAGCATTAATTATGGTTCACGCTGATGATAATGGTTTAATATTACCTCCAAGAATAGCGCCTAAAAAGGTTGTAATAATACCAATAGGAAATAATACTGAAGTATTAAATAAATGTGAAGAAATTAATACTTTATTAAATAAAGAAGATATTACTTCATTTATAGATTTTAGTGATAAGTCTCCTGGATTTAAATTTACAGAACATGAAATGAATGGTATACCTATTAGAATAGAAATTGGACCAAAAGATTTAGAAAATAATCAATTTATTTTAGCAAGAAGAGATAATTATTCTAAAGAAACAATTAGTTTCAATCAAAATATCTTGAGTATTATAAAAGAAACATTAGATAATATTCATAATGATATGTTTAATAAGGCTAAAAAAAGAAATGATGAAAAAACTACTGTATGTAATAATTTAAATGATGTAAGAAATACTATTAAAAAAAATCCCGGATTTATTAAAGCAATGTGGTGTGGTAATGAAGAATGTGAACTTAAAATGAAAGAAATTAAAGGAATAAAATCAAGATGTTTACCTTTCGAACAAGAACATTTATCAGATAAATGTGCTATATGTGGTAAAGAAGCGAAACATATGGTAATTTGGGGAATTCAATATTAAATGAATAATTATATTTTAGCAGTGCTTATAACTTTATTAGCAGGATTTTCTACATTATTAGGATCATTAATAATGCTTTTTAAAAGAAAAATAAATGAAAAGAATATTACATATATTCTTGGTTTTTCTATTAGTGTAATATTATTTCTAATTACTTTTGAACTTATTCCAGAAACTTTTAATTATATTAAAGAAAATATTATTTCCTATTTAATATTACCTTTATTATTACTATCAATTTTAATAGGATTTCTTATTACAAATAAATTTGATAAACTATTACATCATGATGAAGAAGAAAATCTATATCATGTAGGACTTTTAGCTACATTTGCTGCTTCTCTTCATAAACTACCTGAGGCAATTGTATTATTTATAGTAGCAACCACTAATATAAAATTAGGAATACTTATGGCATTAGCAATTCTTATTCATCATATACCTGAAGGAATAATGATATCTTCTTCTATTTATTATGAAACAAAAAGTAAATTAAAGGCTATTAAATATACTCTTATATCTTGTTTAACAAACCCTGTAGGTATAATATTATCACTTTTATTTTCTAAATTTATTAGTAATAACTTAATACTAGGAATGTTATTTGGTGTTTCAAGTGGAATGTTTATATTCTTATTAATAAAAGAATTAATTCCATCACTATTAAAATATAAAGAAAAGAAAAAAGCTGTCACAGGTTTAATATTAGGATTAATATTTATATTTATATTTCATTTAATATTAGAATAAAAAGACTATTAATTAAATCTATTTATATGTTATTATATAACTAGGTGTAATTATGGAAAGAAGTAGCGTAGATATAAATAAATTAAGTCCAATGATGAAAGAATACATCAAGACAAAGAGTGAATATGAAGATGTACTTCTTTTTTATAGGTTAGGGGACTTTTATGAACTCTTTTTTGATGATGCTATTACTGCTTCACATGAACTTGAATTAACTCTTACTGGTAAGAATGCAGGTCTTTCTGAAAGAGTACCAATGTGTGGAGTACCTTATCATGCAGTTAATACTTATATTGAGAAACTTATAGATAAGGGTTTTAAAGTTGCAATATGTGAACAGATGGAAGATCCTAAGACTGCTAAAGGAATAATAAAAAGAGAAGTTATTCAAATAGTAAGTAAAGGAACTCTTACAAATACAGAATTATTAAATGAAAAGGATTTTAACTTTATTGCAAGTATAACAGACTATAATCATATATATGCACTTTCATATGCAGATTTATTAAGCGGTAAAGTATATGCAACATTTATTTCTTATGATAAAAATAAATTAATAAGTACTATAGTTAATTTAAATATAAAGGAAATTGTAGTAAATTCTTTATTTGATAAAGAAATAATTCATGAACTTAAAAATAATTATAATATATATATAAGTATTATAGAAGAAGAATCTAAATTTAAAAATAAATTTATATATAGTGATTTATTTGATGAAAAATTAGTTAAAAATACTGATTTAGTTTTAACATACTTGGAAAAGAATCAAAAGAAGAATTTATCTCATATTCAGAAAGTTGAGTTTGTAGATAATAAATTATTCTTAGAATTGGATAAAGAATCAATTAGAAACTTGGAACTGGTTGAAACTTTAAGAACTAAGGATAGAATGAATAGTCTACTTTGGTTAATGGATAAAACTAAGACTGCTATGGGAAGCAGATTATTAAAAAGTTTTATAATAAGTCCAAGTATAAATAAAGATGAAATAATAAAAAGACAAAACTTAGTAGAACTTTTAATAAAAGAATTTTTATTTAAAAGTGAATTATCAAATCAATTATATGAAATATATGACTTAGAAAGACTTACAGGTAAAGTAGCGTGTAATAATGTTAACGCTCATGATTTAATACAACTTAAAAACAGTATTAGAGTAATTCCTAATATAAATGAAATACTAAGAAATTTAAATCTTGAAGAACTTGAAACATTTGATGAATTATATAATACATTAGAATCAAGTATTAATGAAAATGCTCCAGTTACTTTAAAAGAAGGAAATATTATTAAAGAAGGATTTAATGAATCTCTAGATGAACTTAGAAACATTAGAAAACATGGAAAAGATTTTATTTCTAAATTTGAAAGCGATGAAAGAGAAAGAACTGGAATTAAAAATTTAAAAGTAGGATATAATAAAGTATTTGGTTATTATATTGAAATAAGTAGGGGACAGGCTAAAGAAATACCATTAGAATTTGGTTATGAAAGAAGACAAACAATATCTAATTCTGAAAGATTTATAACACCATTATTAAAAGAAAAAGAAAGTATGATATTAAATGCTGAAGAAAAGATAAATTCTTTGGAATATGATATATTCAATGAAATAAAGGAAGAAATTAAAAAATATATAAATAAATTACAAATAGTTTCAAATAAAATAGCATTTTATGATGTAATGCAGTCCTTTGCAACTGTAGCAGAAGAAAACTTATTTGTAAAAGCTACTATAAGTGATAAGAATGTTATAAATATTATTGATGGAAGACACCCTGTAGTAGAGAAAGTAATAAAAGAAGAATATATTCCTAATGATGTAGTAATGGATGAAAAAACTAATATTCTTATAATTACTGGACCTAATATGAGTGGTAAATCTACTTATATGAGATGTCTTGCTATAATAGTAATATTAAATCAAATTGGTTCATTTGTACCTGCTAAGGAAGCTACTTTACCTATATTTGATAAAATATTTACTAGAATAGGTGCTACAGATGATTTGGTGGGTGGAGAAAGTACTTTTATGGTAGAAATGAAAGAAAGTGCTAATGCTCTTAAAAATGCTACAGAAAACAGTTTAATATTATTTGATGAATTAGGAAGAGGAACATCAACATATGATGGTATGGCTCTTGCAGGATCTATAATAGAATATATAGAAAGTCATATTAAATGTAAGACTCTTTTCTCAACTCATTATCATGAATTAACTTCCATGAGTGAATATCTTCAAGGTATAAAGAATATACATGTTTCTATATATGAAGAGGATGGAGATGTGAAATTCTTACATAAAGTTAAAGAAGGTCCAGTTGATAAAAGTTATGGTATTAATGTAGCAAAACTTGCTAATCTTCCTGAATATGTAATAAAGAAAGCTAATGAATTACTTTTAATTTATGAGAGTAATTCAAATAAAGAAAAAAAGATAAAACAGTTTGAACTAGAATTAATTGAAGAAAAAGATGAACTAAGAGAATTCATTAAAACTATAAATCCTTTAGAGATTACTCCTATAGAAGCAATAAATCTACTTGATGAAATAAAAAAGAAAATAAATTATTAATTGACTTTTTGTAAAATTAATTTATAATATTGCCTTATGAAAGGAATATAATAATGGATATTGAATGGAAAAGAAAATTAGAAGAAACTAAAATTCATATTGGAAATATAATTGATTTATATGAATATCAAAAAACAGAAAAAGTTTTAGAAGAAGTTATAGAAAATAATCAAGAAAAATGTGATCATGAAATTCTTTTATTTATTGAATATATTAATGAAAATGGGTTGTTTATTTGCTTAAATTGTTTTAAAGAAATATATGGTTGGCTTGGAAATTATAAAAATTATCTAGTATTAAATTTAACTAAATATTTTAAAACAATTTATCCAGATAAATTAGTATATTGTGATGATAATATTGAAAAGTTAAAAGAACTTATAATGATATTTATAAGGGATATAACTCAATTTTCATATCGATATGATATTAGAAATAAAGAAGATTTATTTAAAATACTAAAAGAATATTTTGATAAAAGCCAAAATGAAATATTAAAATTAAGAAAATAAAAGGTTATTATTTAACCTTTTATTTTTTCAGTATTCTTAAAACTTATTTTACTTATTTCTTCTAATACATTTATACCATATTTTTCTACTAGTTCTTTCCCAACAGTGTCTACTATACTTCCTGCACCTTTAGGTATATTTATTTTATAGTATTTTTCCAGTTTTTCTTTTTCTTTTAAAAATATATATCTACTTATTACAGAAGCAACAGCAACACTTAAGTTTTTACTTTCTGCCTTAGTTAAAAATGTAATATTAGTTACTTTCTCAGTAGAATCTTTTATATAATTATAATAACTCTTTGGAAATGCAAACTGATCTA
>CAZMCS010000016.1:0-15818 GCA_964565085.1 uncultured Muribaculaceae bacterium
TATCTTTAGGTATTGAAACTTTAGGTAATGTTATGACTGTATTAATTCCAAGAAACACAACTATTCCTACTACAAAAAGTCAGGTATTCTCAACTGCTGCTGATAATCAGCCGGCTGTTGATATACATGTGCTTCAAGGTGAAAGACCTATGGCAACTGATAATAAGACTCTTGGAAGATTTCAACTTACAAACATTCCACCAGCACCAAGAGGAGTTCCTCAAATTGAAGTTTCATTTGATATAGATGCCAATGGAATAGTTAATGTTAAGGCTAAAGATTTAGGTACTAATAAGGAACAGGCAATAACTATTACTGCAAGTTCAAATTTAAATGAAGATGAAATTGATAAGATGGTTAAGGAAGCTGAGGCTAATAAGGAAGCAGATGAAAAGAAAAAGCAGGAAGTTGAAGCAAGAAATGAAGCAGAACAATTAGTATTTACAACAGAAAAAGCTCTTAAAGATCTTGGTGATAAAGTAAAAGATGATGAGAAAAAAGAAATAGAAGAATTAATCACTGAAACTAAGAAGGCTTTAGAAGGTACTGATATTGAAAAAGTTAAATCTGCTAAAGAAAAACTTCAGGAAAAAGCTATGAATTTATCAGCAAGAGTATATGAAGAAATAAATAAACAAAATGCAGAACAACCTAAAACTGAAGAAAATTCTGAAGAACAAGATAGCAAAGTAAAAGATGCAGATTACGAAGAAAAATAATTTATAATGGATGGATCTAGAGTTTTTAGATCCTCCCATTAATTAAGGAAATGGTATGATAAAAAAGCAGAAAAAACGTAGTGAAATAAGTAATGAATTTAAATGGGATTTAAGTGAATTAATAAAAAATGAAAAAGAATTTAATTCTTTATATTTAGAAGTAGAAAACTTATTAAAGAAGATGATTCAATATAAAGGAAAAATTTTAGAAAGTTCTTCTTCCCTATATGAATTTTTAAAACTAGATGAAACTGTAGATATTAAATTGGATGTTTTAATATATTACTCACATAATTTATATAATGCAGATACAACCGATAATAAGAGTCTGTCATTAAAATTAAAGTTAGATAACATAGAAAAAATAATGAGTGAGTTAAGTTTTGTAAAAAATGAATATCTTGATGGAGAAGAAAAAATAAAAACTTATTTAAAAGAAAATAAGGACTTAAAAGAGTATAAACAGTATTTTAATGATTTATTTAGATTTAAGAATCATAAATTAAATGATGAAAATGAAGAACTGATATCTAAGATTTCAACGGGTTTAATAAATTTATCTGAAATATTTAGTAATATTAATAATGCTGATGTAAATTTTGGTAATATTAAAGATGAAGAAGGTAATTTAGTTGAATTAACTCATGGAAATTATATAAAATTTATAACTAGTAAAAAAAGAAGTGTAAGAAAAGATACATTTGAAGCACTTAATAATTACTATAAAAATTTAAAGAATACTATTGCTTCTATATATAGAGGTGAAATTAAAAAACATTATGCATTTAGTAAGATTAGAAATTATGATGATACTTTATCTGTATCTTTATTTGAAGATAATATATCAAAGAAAGTTTATCTTAATTTAATAGATAGTATTCATGATGGCTTAAAATATATGAGTGAATATATTAAAATAAAAAGAAAGTTACTTAATATAAAAGATTTTCATATGTATGATATATATATTAATCCTGTAAAAGAAATAGATATTAAAATCCCATATAAAGAATCACAAGAAATAATAGAAAAGGCTTTAGAACCTCTTGGAAAACAATATATAACTGACTTAAAAAAAGCATTTAGTGATAAATGGATAGATGTATATCCTAATCTTGGAAAAAGATCAGGTGCTTATTCAGCAGGTGGATGTACTACAACTCATCCATATATACTTATGAATTATGATGATACTTTACATTCAGTGAGTACTCTTATTCATGAATTGGGTCATGCAATGCATTCATATTATTCAAATAAAACTCAAAATCAAATTTATCAAGATTATACAATTTTTTTAGCAGAAATAGCATCTACAGTTAATGAATTATTACTTAATGAATATTTATCAAGAAATGCTAGGACTAAAAAAGAAAAAATATATTATATTATAGAATTTTTAGAAAAAGTAAGAACAACTATATATAGACAAACTATGTTTGCAGAATTTGAAATGTTAATGCATAATAATGAAAAAAATAATGTTCCTTTAACAGAGGAAGAGTTCAGTAATAAATACTATGAACTTAATAAATTATATTATGGGGAAAATATAATTCATGATGATTTAATTCGTTATGAATGGTCAAGAATACCACATTTCTATACACCATTCTATGTTTATAAATATGCAACTGGATTATCATATGCAATGGTAATTGTGAGCAAACTGTTGAATAATGAAAAAGGATTTAAAGAAAAATACTTAGAATTCTTATCAAGTGGTTCAAAGGATTATTCTGCAAATTTATTAAAGAATCTTGGTATAGATATTGAAGATAATAGTGTAGTAGACAATGCATTAAAGATATTTAAAGAAAAGATTGATGAATTAAAGATTCTATAACTTTAAATATAAGATAAAATAATTAACAAGGAGAAGTGAAAAATGGCAAAGAGAGATTATTATGAAATACTTGGTGTTGGTAAAAATGCCTCTGAAGATGAAATTAAAAGTGCATTTAGAAAGTTAGCTAAGAAGTATCATCCAGATGTATGTAAGGAAGCAGATGGTGCTACTAAGTTTAAGGAAGCGCAGGAAGCTTATGCTGTTTTATCTGATAAAAATCAAAGAGCAAAATATGATCAGTATGGTCATAATGCTTTTGAAGGTATGAATGGACATTCAACTGGTGGAGGGTATGACTTTAGTGGTTTTGATTTTTCAAATATATTTGATGAATTATTTGGTAATAGCGGTTTTTCATCTTTTGGTGGTTTTGGAGGAAGTAAAAGAAATAGAGCAACTAAAGGATCAGATTTAATGTATAGAATGGATATAGATTTTGAGGAAGCGGTTTATGGTTCAAAAAAGGAAATAGAATTAAGTGTAACTGAGACTTGTCCAGAATGTGGTGGTCATGGAGGACATGATGAAAAAACATGTCCAGACTGTGAAGGAAGTGGATATATTAATCAAGAGACAAGAACAATATTAGGCGCTTTTGTTTCAAGAAGTATATGTTCAACTTGTGGTGGTAAGGGACATGTATACAAAGATGTTTGTTCTAAGTGTCATGGTAAGGGAAAAGTAAAAGTTAAAAAAGATATTACAATAAATATACCTAAAGGGATTGATACTGGAGAACAGTTAAGATTGACTGGTAAAGGTGAGGCCGGAAGTAATGGTGGACCTAATGGAGACTTGTATATTGAAATACATGTAAATAAACATCCATTATATACTAGAGAAGGAAATGACATATATATTGAATTACCTGTAACTATAATTGATTTAACCCTTGGAACTTCTAAAAAGATTAAAACTCCTCATGGTTTTATTGATCTTAAAATAAAAGAGGGAAGTCAACCAGGAGATGTATTAAGAGTAAAAGGGAAAGGTATAGCAAATGAATCCTGGGGCAAAGATGGAGATTTCTTTATAGTATTAAAGTTAAATATTCCAACTAAACTTACAAAAAATCAGAAAAAATTATTTGAAGAACTTCAAGATACAGATTTAGAAAGTTCTGAAGAATTTAAAAAGTTTGACAAATTAAATAAGTAACGTATTACTTATTTTTTATTTGACAACTTATATATTTATAAATATAATAAATAGTTAATTAGGAGGTTTTAATTTATGAAAAAAGTTATTTATATGAAAGGCTGTGAACCACAAGAAAATAATTCTTTAGAATTAGCAAAATTTAAGAAGGGTCTTATTGAAATGGCTAGAAAAGAGATGTCTTTTAATAATAGTGGTTTACTTCCAGAAGTAGAACGAGAAATACTGTCAGCTAAAAGTAACGAAGATGCTGAAAGTGCTTTTCAACGCAAATTAACTTTTGCAATTACAACATATACTAGAAGTGGATTGGAAGGGTAAAGAAGATAGGAGAAATATAATGGAACATAATAATTTTTTATTAACAAAAGAACAAAAATTTCATATATTATTTGAAATTCCAGATGAATTAATAGCAGAATATGTATTACATAATTTTAATAAAGAAAGTTTAAAAGTATTTTCTCGTGATTTAAGTTTTATAAAACAAGTTTTATTGATAAAAGCTTATAATGAATATGAATATGGTTCTAAAGAAAGACTTGATAAATTTATATCTTTAATAGAAAATACTTCAGATGATTTAGTAGAAGAAGAGTATAATAAATTATCATTAGGATATCAACAAGTAGATCATTGTGTTCGTTAATCTAATTAGAATATAAGTTTAAATTATAAGCACACTATAAGTATGAATATATATTTATTGTGTGTTTTAGTTTTTTTTGTTAGAATTATTGATACTTCACTTGCAACTATAAGAACTATATTGATTATTAGAAATAAAATCTTTGTATCGTCTTTTATAGCATTTTTTGAAATACTTGTATGGTTTTTAATAGTTAAGGAAGCAATTAATACACCTAGTAATAGTATACTTATTGCAATAAGTTATTCTTTAGGTTTTGCAATGGGAATATTCTTTGGAATTTTAATTACTAATAAGGCTATAACAAGTGTTATTTCAGTGAATATAGTAATAAATAAAAATAGAAAAGAAATTTTAAAAGATTTAACTGAAAATGGATTTGCTTTCTCAATAAGTAAAATTAAGGGTAGGGATTTAATTAAAAATAAAGATATGCTTTTTATAGTAACTACTAACAAAAAACTTGATAATTTAAAAAGAATAATAGTTGCTCTTGATGAAACTGCATTTATTGTAGCAGGTGAAAACAAATATATTTATAATGGTTATTATTAAAAAAAGCGTTTTTAAAATTTTTGTCGTATATATATACTAGGAGGTTGAAATGACTTTTATTTCAGAAGAAATAGTTCATAAAATTGTATCTTCTAATAATATAGTCGATGTGATTGGAAAATATATTTCTTTAACACAAAGAGGTAAGAATTATTTTGGAGTATGTCCGTTTCATGATGATCATAGCCCTAGTATGTCAGTTTCTCCAGAAAAACAAATATATACATGTTTTTCATGTGGCGCGACTGGTAATGTAGTTACATTTGTCATGAATTATGAAAAAGTCAGTTATGTTGAAGCACTTAAGATTTTAGGAGATAATATTGGAGTAAGGATTGAAGCATCAAATAAACCTAAAATTAGTAGTGAAAATAAAGAATATTATGACATATATGAAATAGTTACAGCCTACTATAAAAATAATTTGGCATCAACAAAAGGAAAAGAAGCAAGGAAATACTTATCATCAAGGATTATTAGTGAAGATATAATTAAAGAATTTGATATTGGACTTAGTTTAGAAGGTAATCTGGCTCAATCTTTACTAGGGAAACATGATAAGAAAATACTTATAGATTTAGATTTATGTAGAGAATTTGATAACAGATTAATTGATACTTTTAAAAATAGAATAATGTTTCCTATAAAAAATAGTGATGGAAATACTGTTGGATTTAGTGCAAGAGTATTTAATGGGGAAAGTGAAAGTAAATATATAAATACTAAGGAAACTAAAATCTTTAAAAAAGGGTCAATTCTTTATAATCTGCATAATGCTAAAGAATTTATCAGAAGAGAAAAAGAAGTAATAATATGTGAAGGTCAAATGGATGTAATTAGAATTTCATCTATTGGAATTAAAAATGTAATTGGTTTGATGGGGACAAGTTTTACTAAGGAACAGTTTGAAATAATTAAGAAATTAAATGCAAAGATAATTTTAAATTTAGATCAGGATGAAGCTGGTCAGAATGCCACATATACAATTGGAAATATATTTACTCAATATGGTATTGAAACTGAAGTAATTGTATTTAGTAATTTTAAAGACAGTGATGAATTTATAAGTAAAAAAGGAGCTGAAACTTTTAAAAAAGCTTTGAATAATAAAATAAGTTTTATTGATTTTAAAATAAATTACTTAAGGAAAAATAAAAACTTAAATGATTCAGTTGAACTTGCTAAATATATAAATGAAGTTCTTGAAAATATTAGTAAACTTGATGATGAAATATTAAAGGAAATAAAGTTAAAAGAACTATCAAATGAATTTGATATTAGTGAAGATATACTTAAGTCTAAAATAGTTCATAAAGATAAAACTAAGACAGTTAGTAAAAATTTAAATAATAATATAAAGAAAAAGGTATATGATAAATACTATATAAGTGAAATTAGAATCATATATTTGATGCTTCATTACGAAGAAGTAATTAAAGTATATGAAAAGCAACTAGGTTACTTATCTAGTGAAAGAATGACTAATTTTGCTAATGAAATAGTTAATTATAAGAATAAATATAAAGAATTTGAATATGCTGACTTTATTTCTTATATTAATGAGAATATTGAATTAAATGAGACACTGAAAGAAGTTATGAATTATAAACATATTGAAAGTTACAGTGATGAAGAACTTGATGACTATATAAATATAATTAAAGAACATGCAGTTAAGGATGAAATAGAAAAATTAAATAATAAGATGAAAAGCACATTGGATGTTGAAGAAAAGAAAAGAATAGGTAAGAAAATAGAAAATATGAAGAAGGAAGTGATGAAGTGGTGAATGAAATTAAAACACTTGAGGAAAGAATAAAGGAATTAGTAGAGTTAGGAAAGAAACAAGGTTATATAACATATGAGCAAATTGCGAAAAAGACTATTGATTTGGAAATGGATAGTAATTCATTAGATGAATTATATAATACTTTAACAGAAAATCACATAGATGTACTGCCTGAAGGAGAAGAAGGTGAAGGTGGTGCTGTTGGCAAAGTAAAAGAAGAAGTTGTTATAGAAGACATAAATGAATCTAAGGACATGAGTGTTAATGATAATGTTAGAATGTATTTGAAAGAAATTGGAAGAATTAGTCTTTTGAGTCTTGAAGAGGAACAGGAAATCAGTAAAAGAGTAGCACAGGGTGATGATTCTGCTAAAATAATACTTGCTGAATCAAATTTGCGTTTAGTTGTTAGTATTGCAAAAAGATATGTAGGTAGGGGTCTTTTATTTCTTGATTTAATTCAAGAAGGAAATATTGGTCTTATGAAAGCTGTTGAAAAGTTTGATTATGACAAGGGATATAAATTCAGTACATATGCAACTTGGTGGATTAGACAGGCTATTACAAGAGCTTTAGCGGATCAAGCTCGTACAATAAGAGTTCCAGTTCATATGGTTGAGACAATAAATAAAATGGCTAGAATTGAAAGACAATTGACTCTTGAATTAAATAGAGAACCTACAGACGAGGAAATTTCTAAGAAAATGGATTTAACTGTTGATAAAATAGTTGAAATAAGAAAAATTTCTCAGGATCCCGTTTCACTTGAAACTCCTGTAAATGAAGAAGCTGATTCTAGATTAGGTGATTTTCTTGAAGAAGAAAAGATATTATCTCCAGAGGATTACGCTACTTATGAAATTTTAAAGGATGAACTTAAAAATCTTCTTTTAACTTTGACAAAAAGAGAGGCTGAAGTATTAGAACTTCGTTTTGGATTATTTGATGGGACAAGTCATACTTTAGAGGAAGTTGGAAAAAGATTTGGTGTTACAAGAGAAAGAATTAGACAGATTGAAGCAAAGGCTTTAAGGAAGTTAAGACATCCATCTCGTGCAAAAAAATTAAAGGATTTTTTAATTGAATAAAAGAATTAAGACAATAGCATCTTATATTAATAAGAGTGACCTGGTAGCAGATATTGGATGTGATCAAGCATTGTTGTCTATTCATTTAGCTTTTAATGGTATTTCAAGCATAGCAAGTGATATAAGAGTTAATATTATTGAAAAATGTAAAGAAAAAATTACTAAACTTAATTTAGAGGATTTCATTAAATTAAGAGTAGGAGATGGAATTGAAAAGATAAATTCTGATGAAGCAGATACTTTAATATTATCTGGTATGGGAACATATACTATTTTAAAAATAATTGAAAATAGTGAAAGTAAATTTAAAAAGATAATTACCATATCAAATAATAATCATAAAATTTTAAGAGAAAGAATGCATAAATTAGGATATAAAATATTATTAGAGGAAATTATATATGAAAAAAAGAAATATTATAATTTAATTATCTTTATTCCAGGTAATACTAAATATACATTAAGTGAGTTAAATATAGGGAAAAATCATCAGAATAAAAGTATACTTAAGAAATATAATGAGGAATTAATAAATAAATATACAAAGATATATGAAAAATCAAATGATGTAAATATAAAAGAATTAATAGAAATAATTAAGAATTATAAATATTAATTCTTTTTATTGAAAAAAAGTCAATGTATCATTATATTCATCGATTCTATTAGAATTGTTGTTATTTTGATTTACAATTTTTTTTATTGGCATTGGTCTGGTATCTTTTATTTCTGGTTCTTTTACTTTATCTGCTTTTACTGCTCCATACATATTTAAAAATGTTTTTACATTACCCCACATAGGTCTTATTTGAGTATAAACAGGAATTGCTTGCTTAACAAAACTTAAAGTCTTATTAGCACCTCCTAATATTTTATTAAAATTTATTCCTTTTATTAAACTCATTATACCTTTAGAGGAATCTGAAAACATTATAATCACCTATAATATTTTATTAGTAACCTTGGTTTTTGTTAAAAAATGTTTTTTTTTATATTATTCTATGTTATAATTTAAGAGTATAAGAATAAAAAGGAGGTATATTTAATATGTCACTTTTTAAAAACATATTTAAATGGATATATCTCAAAATTCGTGATTTTTTTGTTCTATCATATAAGGGAGTAAGATTTATTTTTATTTTACTTTTAAAACTTATAAAGTCTATAATTATTTTTATATATAATATAATAATAAATTTCTTTAAAGGTATATATATAATACTTAAAAATCTTGGAATAGGAATTTATAATTTATTTAAATATATTATAAAATATTTAATAATTATTTTAAAATTTATATATAATATTTTTATAAAAGTGGTAATTTTTAAAGTATTTATTGAAATTTATTTAATATTTAAATGTTTTTTAATTGGAACTCTTTTGATTTTAAAATATATTTTTTATCATATTCCTAAATTTTTTATGAGATCAATTTCAAGTTTCTTATATTTTATTTATAATAAAACGAAGAGATTTTTAAAAGGAACAGTTGATTTTATAAAATCAATACCTAAGAGAATAGTTAATTATTTTATTAAGAAGTGGAATAACTTTTCGTTAGTGAAATATTATCGAAATAAAAGAGATAGGGATTTAGAAGTATTATTTATTGATAAGAATAGTAAAGATGCAGAAAGAAGTGAAATTAAAAATACTTATAGATATCTCGCAAGAAATAAAGATGGAAAATTAATAAAAGGATATTTTAGTGCTTTATCAAAGCTTGATACTCATTCATATTTATTAGATGAGGGTTATGAAGTATATAAAATTGAAACTAGTAAATGGATTAATTTTATACATGGTGAGAGTAGAACATTGAAAGTAAAAATGCGTTATAAGGATTTAATATTTTGGTTAACTCAGATTTCAACATATATTAAGAGTGGTATACCACTTACTGATGCTATTAAAATATTGGCTAAGCAAGATAAAAGAAAAAAATATCAGAAGATATATAATGCTGTAATTTATGAACTTACAATGGGTGAAAGTTTTTCAAAGGCATTAGAAAAACAGGGAAGTGTATTTCCTGGATTACTTGTTAACATGATTGCAGCTGCAGAATTGATAGGAGATATTGAATCTACCTTAGATGATATGTCAAAATATTATACTGAACTAGAAGATACTAGAAAATCAATAATAAGTGCGATGACATATCCAGCAATAATACTTGTTTTTGCAATTGGTGTTATTACATTTATTTTAATATATATTATTCCTCAGTTTGTTGATGTTTATAGTCAAGTTGGAGTTGCATTAAATCCGGTTACTATATTTGTATTAAATTTATCAAATTTTGTTAAAAAGAATTATTTATTCATGTTATTAGGTATTATTATAATTGTTGTATTGCATAAAATAGCATTTAAAAATTTAAAGGCATATAAAACTTTAGTTCAATTTATTTATATGCATATACCAGTAGTTGGAAAAATTATTATTTATAATGAAATAAATTTATTTTCAAAAACATTTTCTGCCTTAAATAAAAATAATGTATTATTAGATAAGAGTATTGACATATTGAGTAAAATAACTAATAATGAAATATATAAGATGATTATGTTTGATACAATTTCTAATTTATTAAGAGGGGATAAAATGAGTGTATCATTTAAGAATAACTGGGCTGTTCCAGATATTGCATATTATATGATTACTACTGGTGAAAGTACTGGAGAACTTCCTGCAATGTTAGATAAAGTAAGTGATTTTTATCAAAAGCAACAGAAATCTATGGTTAATGCTTTAAAAAGTTTTATTGAACCAATTTTAATAGTGTTTTTGGCTTTAATAGTTGGTGGTATCATATTAGCAGTTATAGTTCCTTTATTCAGTTTATATTCATCATTATAGAGGAGTGATTTTATGGAAATTTTAATATTAATATTTATAGGAGTTACAGGATTATTATTTGGAAGTTTTTTCTGTTGTATAGGTTACAGAATACCAAATAAAATATCTATAATTAAACCAGGTAGTTTTTGTCCACATTGTAAGAAGCCATTAAAGTGGTATATGAATATTCCTATATTTTCTTTTATATTATTAAAGGGAAAGTGTGCTTACTGTAAGAAAAAGATAAATTACATATATCCCGCATGTGAACTGGCAACTTCTATGCTTTTTTTAGGTGCATATGCTTATTTTGGATTATCTACTGAATTCTATATTGCAGTAGTTATTTCAAGTGCATTAATAGTAACTTCTGTAAGTGATTTTATATACTTTTATATTAGTGATAGAGTGGTTTTAATATCAATTGTTGCTCTTATTATAACTTTATATATATCTTATGGATTGAATGAAACTTTTTATGCTATATTAAGTGGTATTGGAATGTTCTTAATAATGAGTGTAATAAAATTGACAGGTGATAAAGTATTTAAAAAAGAAAGTATGGGTGGTGGAGATCTAAAACTTATGGGTGTAGTTGGAATATCTTTAGGTTTTATGTATAGTTTCTTTGTATTATTCTTTGCTTCTGTATTTGGTCTTTTATTTTCATTATTTTTAAATAAGAAGAATAATGGAATTATTCCATTTGGACCTTTCTTATTAATTGGAGCATTATTAGTTTTATATATAAAACCAGTAATAAATACCTTTATAAATTATTTTGTTTTATAGTAGGGGTAAAATGAGCTTGTTAGCACATTCATTTGGAACTTTAGGATTATTATCTAATATTATAGGTATTCAATTAAAAAAGAAGAAGCATATAATGATATCATTTATATTTGCTTCTTTATTCTTTTCTATCAATTTTGCATTAATAAAAGCATATAGTGGTGCGGTATTTTCATTTATAGCAACTATACAGACTTTTATTAATTATTGTTATGATAATAAAAATAAAAAATATCCAATATTATTAATATACTCATATGTAATAACTGCATTAATATGTGGATTTCTTACATATAGTAATATAATTGATTTATTACCTATATTGTCTTCAATTATATATATTCTTACAATAATACAGAAGAAAGAAAAGTATATAAGATTTTTAACACTTATTTATATATCTTTATTTGTAGTATATGATTTTATTATTAAAGCTTATTTACCTTTAATATCAGGTACTATCTTTGTTATTTCAATAATTATTTCAATTATCAGATATGATTTTTTAAATAAAAAAAAATAAAATAACACTCGTTTTTTAATTATGTGAATGATATAATTAGAGTATGGAGTGATTTTATGTATAACTATTTTAAAGGTATTATTACAATTATAGAATCTAATTCTATAACTATTGAAATTAATGGAATTGGATATAAAATTTTTACTCCAAATCCTTACTTATTTAAAGAAGGAAATATTGAAACAATTTATTTATATAATCATGTGAGAGAAGAAGAGAACTTATTATATGGTTTTAAAACAGAAGATGAAAGACAATTGTTTTTAAAATTAATAAATGTAAAAGGTTTAGGACCTAAGGTTGCAATGCCTATTTTAGCAACTGGTTCTATAAATGGAATAATAGATGCTGTAGATAGAGAAAATATATTGTATCTTACTAAATTCCCTAAAATAGGAGAAAAACTTGCTAGACAGATTATACTTGATTTAAAGGGTAAATTAGTAAGCTTTGATAAGAAAGAAATAAAATCAAATGAAGAACTTGTTTTAGTTCTTGAGAGTTTAGGATATAAAAACGCTGACATAAAAAAAGTTATAACTCAAATTAATGATTCTCTTCCAATTGAAGAACAAGTTAAGGAAGCGTTAAAATTATTATTAAGGTAGGTGAAATATGGACGAAAGAGTAATTGCAAATCATAAGTTAGAAACTGATAGTTTCGAAAAAACGATTAGGCCAGATAGTTTGGATGAGTATATAGGACAAACTGAAGTAAAGGAAAACATTAGAATTTTTATAAAGGCTGCATTAATGAGAGAAGCGACACTTGATCATACTCTTTTATATGGTCCTCCTGGTTTAGGAAAGACCACACTTGCACATATTATTGCAAATGAACTGGGAACAAATATTAAAACTGCAAGTGGACCTACTATAGAGAAAAGTGGTGATCTTGCTGCTATTCTTTCTACATTAGAACCTAATGATGTATTATTTATAGATGAAATACATAGAATTCCAAGATATATTGAGGAAATGCTTTATAGTGCAATGGAAGACTATAAATTAGATATTATTATAGGTACAGAAGGTCAAACAAGAAATATTAAAATAGAGTTACCTCATTTTACTTTAATTGGTGCTACAACAAGAGCAGGAGATCTTTCAGCGCCTCTAAGAGATCGTTTTGGAATAGTATGTAAGTTAAATTTTTATACTCATGAAGAATTAAAAGACATTGTTAAAAGAACAAGTAGAGTACTTGAATTAAAAATAAATGAAGATGCATCATTAGAAATTGCTAAAAGAAGCAGAAAGACTCCAAGAGTTGCAAATAGACTGTTAAAAAGAATATCAGATTTTGCTTTAGTAAATGGGAACGGAATAATTAATTTAAAGACAACATTAGAATCATTAGATAAACTATTCATTGATAAATCTGGTCTTGATCAGGTTGACATAGATTATTTAAAGAGTATAATAGAGAAATTCAATGGTGGTCCGGTTGGTATTGAAAGTATTGCATCTACAATTGGAGAAGAAATAACAACTATTGAAGATGTAATTGAACCTTTCTTACTACAGGAAGGATACATTAAAAGAACTTCAAGAGGTAGACAGGTAACTGAAAAAACATATAAATATTTTGGTTTAAAGGAACAATCTAGTCTTTTTGAAGAATAAATTTATTGGGGGTTTTCATGAAAAAATGTGTTTTTATATACAATCCTAATTCTGGGAATGGATCTATTTTAAAATATATAGATTATATTCAAGGAGTATTGGAAGACAGATATGAACTTATAATTGAAGAAACAAAAGCTGCAGGTCATGCATCACAATTTATTAGAGAATTAGATAATGATTATTATTTAATAATATCAGGTGGTGGAGATGGAACATTTAATGAAATAATTACAGGTAATTTAAATCGTGAAAAAGAAGGAAATAATAAGTTTGTTCTTTCTCATATTCCATGTGGAACTGCTAATGATTTTAGAAATAATTTCTATAATTCTAAAAGTATAATAAAGATAGTAAATGATATCTTAGATGGTAAAGAAATAAATTTGGATATATTTTCATTAAATCAAGATTATTTTTATTATGTTGTTGCTATGGGGCCAGTTGCGACAGCATCTTTTTCAGCTCCACATTATTTAAAAAAACATCTAGGTCATTTTGGTTATATTTTACAAACATTAAAAGAAATATCTAACCCTTCTTCTTCTTTTGATGCAACATGTAAAACAGATGAAAAAATAATTAAAGGGAAGTTTTCTTTAATTATTGCTTCTAATAGTAATAGTGTAGGCGGAATAAAACTAGAAGCTTTAAGTGATACAAGTTTTTCAGATGGAATGTTTGAGTTTAAAACATTAAAATATATAAATAAATTTCAATTCATCAGAGATATATTAAGAACTATAACTGGAATAGAAAAGTTAGATAGAATAAAGAATTTACAGTGTATTAAGACCTCATCAATATCTATTACTTTTGATGAGATACCTAATTTTCATTGGAGTATTGATGGTGAAAAAAGAAAAAATATAGAAAAAGAAGTTATAATAAAAAAAGCAGGAGAATCAAGAATATTAGTTCCTAATTATACCTACAAGAAACTATCTATATAACTCTTTTTTAAATTGATCAAGTATTTCTTTCATAATAGTTATATAAGTTGCACCATTCTTTCTTTGTTCATCATTAATAGTAGTAAGAGAATTAACTTCAAGTTTTTCTAATGAATAATCCTGAATTAGTTTAGTTACAGTTGAATTTAATTCTTCGTCTTTCAATACATAGATATACTTTACTGTTTTATTTTCAATAGATTTTTTAGCATCAGAATAAGCTTTATCTAAACTTACATTCTTAGTATCTAATGAAATTACATTAATATTATATTTTGTTAAATAAGTAAATACATTACTTGAAACCAAAAGAGATGGATAATTTTTATTTTTACCTATATTATAAAGTTCTACATCTATTTCAGAAATTTCTTCTTTTAAAACCTTATATTTTTCTTCTATTTCTTCTTTTGTATATATATTATCATTATAATCAATTAGACTTTCTTTAATATTTCTTGATATCATAAGATAATTTGATGGATCAAGCCACAATTCTTCAACATTATATAGGAAAGACATTCCTTTCATAGCATCTATTATCTTAATATTACTGTTTATATTTAATAAATCTCTTGCAATTGGAGCTTCATTTCCAAGACCATTATAAATAAATGTTTCACCTAATGCATATTTATTCTTTTGTTTTTCTGTAATTGTATATTCTTTTATATTAATACCACTTGGATATACACTTGATATGTTTGAATATTCTCCATAAATAACCTTAGTAGCATATTCAATTGGATAAATTGTTGTATAAGTGTTTTTTGCATTAAAGTTTTCTGTATTAAAACAACCAGTTACAGTTAACAATATAACTAAAATTGATATAATTTTTTTCATATTTTCTCCTTTATAGGTACAGGATCATATCCTGTTTTACCAAATGGGTTACATCTTAAGATTCTTTTAATAGACATGTAAGACCCTTTAATTAGCCCATATATTTCTATTGAATTAACTGCATATTCAGAACATGTTGGAGTAAATCTACATAACGTATGACAATGTAGTGGTGTAGTTTGATACAGTTTAATTAATTTAATTATTATTTTTTTCATATACTCTTTTATTATATATTAAATACTATTAGAAATCAATTTAATTATTGACTATATTTGTGTTTTTTAATTGTAATTTATTGAATAATTTAATATAATTAGTAATATAAATTCATTCAATAAGGAGGAAGTTACATGAAAAATATAAATATGGAAGAATTAGTGAGTTTCTGTAAAAACTATGGTTTTATATTTCAAGGAAGTGA
>CAZMCS010000017.1:0-15381 GCA_964565085.1 uncultured Muribaculaceae bacterium
CATTTGTAGTAAATACAACTCTTTTTATCATAAAAGGAAGCATTTTAAATACTAAGTTACCACTTGTATTTTCCTTTATTAGTTTTACATCATAATCATAAACCTGATTTAATAATTCTATCTTAGAAATATTTAAGTTGCACTGTTCAATAACACTCTGTAAAAAGAATTTAATAAATAAATCCTCATTACCACTCTTTGCTTCATTAAAAGATGAATAATAAGAGGTTTTAAGTTTACTTAGTGCCTCAGACATAAATAATAATGGCTTTTCATTTTTAAAATCAGTGAATCCTGCACTTATTAAAACTCTTCCAATTATTCCATTACCAATCATATAAGGATGAATTGATTCAAATTGATAATGAGATATTGCTAATTTTATAAAAGTCTCATCATTCTTATCATTAATATATTCAATAAAGTTTTTCATTAATAAATTTAATTCAATAAATTTAGGAGGAACTGAAATAATACTTTTTCCAACTAATCCTGTTTTAGTAATATAATTTTGTTTTCTTCTCAATGCACCCACTTTAACTTTTAATCCTCTTATTCCATTAAACAATAACTTGTGTGTTTGATTAAGAAAATTTAAATTTAATAAACTAGTACTCTTTATTTCTACTAATGCAAAGTTATATAATTTAATTATATTTTTTAACTTTTTAATACTTTTATTTTCCTTCTTAAAATTCATATACAAAATATCTTCAAAAGTCACTTCTTCATCATCCACTGTTAAAGTTGAAACACATTCTTTTAAAAGCATTAAATTCAATAAAATTTTATAATCAAATTTAATAATTTTTAAAGTTGCTTTATATTCTCCAAGTTTTTCATAAGTTTGCCCAAGAAGTTTTAATAAATCTGGATTTAAAGTAAAATCTAAGGGAAGTTTCTTTATACTGTTAGATTGCATAATAACACCACCTACTATAAAAATTATACATCAAAAAAAATAAAAAAAATACACAAATATTAAAATTCGTGTATTTTTAGTTCATTTTTTAAGTTAATTCTTTTTTATCATAAAGTTTATAAGATAAAACTATAAATATAAGTGATACTGCTAATATAATAATACAATTTAATCCATCAACTTTACTATCAGTAATAATACTTCTTGCATTTATATAATAAAATGGAGATAAATACTTTAAAAACTCTATTTTATCACTCATAGCACCTAAAACATTTAATAAATAAAAACCAAATAAAACTCCTAAATTAATACCAATACTTTTTCTAGTCTTTGTTAAGAAAATTGAAATCAAAAATGAGACTGCAAAAAAGAATAGATGAATTACTATAGGAAGTATAGAAATTAAAAACCATTGTAAGAAATTTAATTCTTTACTAAAAATAAGACCAAAAAATATAACAAATGAAATACTGATATTAAACATTAATATGTATATTAATCCCGTTAGAAACTTTGAAGTAATAATCTTTTTTCTAGTAACGGGTTTACTATATAAGAATTCTATCGTACCATCATTTTCTTCTTTCAGTAATATATTTGAACCCATCATTGCAAAATAAACGCCACCCACTAATGTAAGCATCATAAAACCTTCAGTCGCTATCCAACCAAAAACTGTTCCTATCCCTATTACATCCATATTAAAATGTTCTAACATTTCTTTTGGAAAAGCTGTTAATAACTGATTCATTAATTCTGCATCCTTAGTCATACTTGGATAAATTGCAAATACCATAATGAACATACCTATAATTATTGAAATCCATATTAGAAAAGATTTAAAATTTAAATATAATTCTTTTTTTATCATTTATTGTCCTCCTCATAATATTGCATGAATACATCTTCTAAAGATGGTTCTTCTATAGTTAAACTTTCAATCTTTATCCTGCCTAAATAAGAAATAAGATTATTTATGTCTCCTTTAAATATAAATCTAACATAGTTTTCATGTTTTTCTAATATTGAAATTTCTTTAGATAATATAAATTTACTTAAATCTTTACTAATAATTGTAACAATATTTAAATCTGTTTCTGTAAATTTTGAAATTTTATCAATTGCAATTAGTCTTCCCTTCTTTATAATACCAACTCTGTCACAAATCTTCTTTACTTCACTTAGATTGTGTGAAGAGAAAAAAATAGTAGTTCCTTTTTCTTTTTCTTCTTTCAACAATTCAAAGAATGCTCCTTGCTTCAAAGGATCAAGTCCACTAGTTGGTTCATCTAAAATTAAAATTTTAGGTTCGTGCATCAATGCTAAAACTATTCCAACTTTCTTCAAGTTTCCAAAAGATAATTCTTCTATTTTTTTATTTACTTCAACTTCTAATTTCTTACATAAATATTTAATTCTTTTGCTCAAATCCTGTTTATAAAAACTAGCAGAATATTCAAGCATTTCCTTTACTGTATATTCTTTATATAAATTTACTTCTCCTGGTAAATAACCAATAATTTCTTTATAACTTTCAGAGTTTTCAGTTATTTCTTCTCCATCTATATAAATTTCTCCTTTAGTTTTATTTACAAGCTTTAAAATGCATCTAATGGTTGTAGATTTACCTGCACCATTAGGACCTATGAATCCAAAGATTTCTCCTTTTTCTATCTCTACGGATAGATTATTTACTGCAAGAAGATCTCCATAATATTTAGTTAAATTTTTTATTTTTATCATATTTTACCTCTAAAATAATTATATCATTTAAACTCATCCATTAGAATATCTTTTACATAACAATATTTAAAATCTTTATATTTTAAAAATTTATTATAGAGTTCTTTTGCTTCTTTAGAATATTTATTTATTCTATAAGAGTTACCATTATTAAGATATAATGGTAACAGACTTCTTTTCTTTGGTTTAAAACTAACAAAATAATACTTTTTAGGCTTAAGTTTTGAATTTTTTAAATTACTCATATTTACATACTTGTTCCAAAGAATTGATATTTTATTATCTTCTTTAAATTTATTAATTATTTCAAATTCACTTAATTCATATAAATCATTTAAAGTAATAATTTCTTTTTTAATTGCCAATTTTATTATATCTGCTAATAATTTCATTACAAACTTATCTTCATTTGATTCTAAAAGTATTGCAATATCAAAATTAACTCTAAAAAATTTTAAAGCTGAATTTAAATCTTTAAATCCTATTTCATCTATTCCCATTTCGTTCTTTAAAACTATTATACTTTTAAAAATTTCTTCCACATCTTTTAAATTAATTATTTTAGCCCATATGTAAGCTGCATGTAAAACCCCATCTAATCTATCTATACATAAACCGGGTCTCTTATTTTCAAATATAGGATATTTTTCAACAGAAATAACATCTTTTATCTTTATATTATCTTCTTTTAATAAGTTCTTTATTTCAAATGAACTATTAATTATATCTTCTACACTTCTTTCAGAACTTTCACAATCACTATAATCATCAAATAAATAATCAATTGTATGACTAAATACAGGCGTGCCTAAATCATGAAATAAAGCTGCTAGCGTTTGAATTTTATCTTTAGTAAAATACCAAGTCATTAAGGCGCAGTCAACACTATGATCAAGTCTCGTATACCAAAATCTTATATTATTGTTAAATTTAGTATAATCAGAACCACAAAATTGACCTATACCACTTAATCTTTTCATAGTAGAAGTTTCAAGATATTTATTTATAAATTCTGGATAATCATTATCACAAAGTATATCAAAATACTTTTTTAAATTTTTATTAAGTTTTTTAAAATACATTTTTACACCTATAGTTATTTTAACATAAAAAAATTAAATTTAATATTTTAAATAAATTTTATTTTAATGTAAATTGTTCATTAGAAAAAGTAATTAAATTATCAAATTTATCATTTATTTTTAAATTATGTTTTTTTGCTATGTAATCCATAACATCAATTACTTTAATATCTTTTTTACCTAATAATTTTTGATACATCAATTCAAAATATGTTCCAATAACTTTATTAATCGAGTCTAATTGCGATTGAATATATTCAAAATAAGAAGTAACATCTTTAAAATCATTTTTATTATATTTTAATTCATATTGTTTTATATTAATTAAAAATTGATTTAAATCATTTAAACCTATATCATACCCAAGTATGGTCTGAATATTTAAAATATAATAATTAACCTTGTTAAAAACAATTTCATAATGATAATCTACATTCATATAATTAACTTCAGTTATTTTTTTATTTAAATTTTCTTTTTTTATTACTATTCCTGATATTTTTTCAGTTTGTATATCATCTTTTACAAATCTTTCATCTTTATATACTTCATTACTAATTGGTTGTTCTCCATTTTCATTTAATATTTTTTGAAACTCAACATTAGTATAACTGCTTTTTGGTATTCCTTCTATAACATTAATATCACTTATATAAAAAGAAATATAATCTCGGATATGTGTATTAAACGCAGAATTTTTACAAAAATATTGATCATCATAACATGCTACACAAATATAATCATTAAAATTATATCCTCTATAATTTGAACTTAAATCTAAATTGTAATTTTTCAATTTATTTTTTGATAATATTCCCTTTTCTAAAATACTTTCTAACTTAAAGAAATCAAAGCCAATTCCATGGAAAAACAATTCTTCATCATAAACATCAGTTAATTCATCAAAAGCTTTATTATTTTCTAACTTATTTAAATGAGATAAATACATTTCATTTAATTGATGTGCTACTTTGATTAAAGAAAATGCTTCAGGTATTTTAAAATAACTAGAATTCAAAGCTGTTACTTTTTTTCCCATAGATAATCTAACTATATCTAATGAATCTGCTGCCTTAAAAGTATAGGCAAGTGTTTTTGCTCTTTCCCTATCTAAAATTTCATGATTTTCTAATAATACTTCAAACATAAAATCTTGAGTAGAATGAAAATCTATAATAAATTTTAATAAATTTAAATTCTCCTCATTTTCATATATCTTCTTATTTTTAACTATTTTATCAATTCTACTAATTGCTGCCCAACCATGTGCATTATCTTCAACATCATTCATTCTGGCTATATCATGATACATAGCAGCATCCATTAATATTTCCAAGTCCTCATCACTTAATTTCTTTAATTTCGCTAAAACAAATGCAAAGAATATTACTCTTTCATTATGCATGTATCCATGAGTAAAACTTAAATATAGCAATCTATGATCCATACTAGATACTATTGAAGATAAATCATCAATTAAATTCAATTCTTTTAAATAAGAAACTATTTCCTTTAAATCATATTGTTTATTTAAAGAAATAAAATTATCATAACAATTATTTTTCAATTTCTTCTTATAATCATTACAATAATCTCCAGAATTAAAATCAGTTGTTAAAACTTTCGTAAGTATATTATTCATAAAATTTCCTCTATTATATATTATTCTTCTATAACTCTATCAGTAATAAACTTATATATTTTATAAACCTGCTCTAAAGGAATTGAACTAGAAAGACTTAATTTCATAGTATGAGCACTATTAGTAATCAATTCAATAACACAGTTGAAATTATTTATATTTAATATGTATGATGATATAGATTCATATTCTACTACATAAATACTTCTTTGAAAGCCTTTTATTCCTTTCTTATCTACTAATACTACTCTCTTATTTGTAAATATACCAACATCTCTATTTGATTTAAGACATATGACTACTTTTTCATCCTTGCTAATAAATCTGTCAATATCTTCTCTTACTTCTTCTTGATTAACTCTAGAATAAAAATTAAAGAATGATGATATTGGTTTAAATTTTATAAAGGCCATAAACTCACTTCCTATAATATATAATTATATCATATTATGCATTATTTACAAACATCTTTACAAAAATATTTACAAATAAAAAGAGCTTTTAAGCTCTTTAATTTGTTATTCAATTGTAAATGTTGGAGAACATAATTCATTTTCATTACCATAATTATCTTCTGCCCATATACAAAGTTGATATGAACGTCCTTCATGAGAACTGTTAAAAGTTCTAGTTATAGGATTTCCATTGATATTTCCCCAATCAGTTCCACCAAAGATTCCACCAATTCTTTTCCATCTGTATTCCATATCATCTATACCATTAGCGTCTGTCACTGTTATATCAAAACTTACAGTTGCGCTTTGGAATGGTCCTTCAAGCGGATTTCTAACATATGTGATAGGGTTTATTGTAATAGTAGGAATAGTTGCATCTTCGACAACTCTAAAGTATACATTTCTGTCATCTGAATTTCCAGCATTGTCAGTCGCAATATATTGTAAACTTACATTTCCAAGCGAAGTAAATGTATAGCCTTCTGAACTTCCACCATATGTTACTGTTGCTAAACCACTATCATCTTCATCAATTTCAACGAACGAAATCATTTCTTCATTAGTATAAAGTCTATTTAATTCAACAATCTTTCTATGACCATTATTATAGAAATCTGTATCAATATCCGGATCTGTCTTATCTATTTTTACATTAACTGAACATGTATTTTCATTTAAGAATGAATCTCTAACAGTTACATTTATTAACCTAACTCCTTCAGAAGAATAGGTACGAATATTGTTATTACTCCAATCTTCAAACCAATTTTCCCACCAGAACCCACTATTAAATAAATATGGATTTTCATTCATTAAGTAATTATCGTTTGCTGATACAGTTATAGTAACATTTTGATTTGACCATTCAGTTGTAGATGAACTTTCTATCTGACAAGTAGGTCCTTCAGTATCAATAACATTGAACGCAATAGCTAAAGATGTTTCGTTACCTGCATTATCTTTTACTACATAAAGAACCGCAGTTTCTCCTAAAGTATTAAATGTATAATCTTCATTCTCTCCAGAATAAGTTATACTATCTTCATCAATTCCTGATATCAAGTCTTCTGCAGTTATAAATGTTAACATTTCTGCACGTGTATATAATCCTGCTTGAATTGAAGATGTAACATTTGATGTAATTGTTGGTACATCTCTGTCTATTTTTACTTCTTCATTTCTTGCTGTTGAAGTTCTTCCTGAAGCATCCTTTACAATAATTTGTAATGATGTTGTTTCAGTAAATGTTTTAAAGTTATCTTCTTGCCATGTAGTTCCACCATCAAATGAATATTCTACTACTTCATCATTATCAGTTGCATTTACAGTAACTTTAACATCATCATTATTCCATTCTTTACTTGGATCTTTTTCAACAGTGTCAATTACTGGATCTTCTTCGTCTACTACTACTATTGTAATAGTTTTTGAAGTAGCATTTACACCATTCGCACTACCAGTATATTCAAGGTAATATGTTCCTGGTTTATCAGGATTAACACTATTGCTTGTTGGATCTATAAGTGTTGATGATTCATTTAAATCGCTACTAAATCCTGCTTTTACTGGAGTATAAGGTTCACCCATTGTATGATTGAATTTAGTTCCAAGAACTGAAATAACAGGTCTTACCTTAATTATCCTAGTTACTGGTGTTGCTTCATTTCCTGCAGCATCAGTTGCAGTATAAGTTAATGTATAAATTCCTGCTTTTGTATTATCAACATTTCCAGATACAGTAGCATCTTTATCATCATCTTTATTATCAGTAACTTTTGCACCTAATTCAGTATAAACAGTGTTTAAATCAATGTATACTTCAATATCTCCATTAAGTGTAATAACTGGTGCTGTAGTGTCTGCACTCATTCTTTTAGGTTTAGTAGTTTCCTCCTTTTCATTATTTGTCCCCTCATCTTTTTCATCATCTGGATTTTCATCAATGATGTTCTGATTGTCATTATTGTTATTATTGTTGTTGTCATTATCTCCAGTATTAGCAAATGTAAAAATTCCTAGAAATAATAGAATTATAGCAGCAGCAATAACAATAATTCTTTTGTTTGTCATAATTTCTCCTTTCTTATTAATTAAGTATATCTAAGAAATAGATAAGAATTAGACTCGTATCATATACATTAATCAATCATTATTAATTTATGCAATACTTAATAAAACTTGTCAAAACCCTCTGATATACAAAATTAAAAATTATGTTTTTTATACTAACATAAAAAAGAAATTTATACAATAAATTTTCGATTTTTTTATAAAAAATTATATAAACTAATAGTTTATTTACTAAAACCTATCTTATTAAAAGGATAAAGAGTTAAAAATATTTTACCTATTATATCTTTTTTTTCAACAGATCCAAAAGTTCTACTGTCTTCTGAATCTTTTCTATTATCTCCCATTACAAAATACATTTTTTCTTCTAATATAATTTCAAAGTTTTTTACTTCACCTTGTCGTTCAAATGTTTCTTCAACTTTATAATCATTAATATATAAATCATTGTTAATATATTTTATTTTTTCGCCTGGAAGTCCAATAACTCTTTTAATTAAGTAACTTGGCTTATCATATCTTACAACAACTATATCAAATCTTTTTATTGTATTTAATCTGCTTGAAAGTTGTTCAACAAGCATGAAATTTCCATTCTCTAAGGTTGGTAACATAGAATCTCCAACAACTTCTGCACTTGTTAAAATAAAGATTCTAATTAAAATTATAATACCAATTATAATAATATATTTAAATGTATCTTTTATAAATTCAATTACCATTATCAAAAGTTATCACTACCTTAACAATATTATTATAACATGAAAAAATTAAAATAATAATTTATATTGAAGAAGTTTATTAAAAAGTGTATACTTATCTTAATAATACATAATAAAGGAGTAAAATATTATGGCTAAAACAAAAAAAGAACTTGTAAAAATGATAGTCAACAAAGAATTAGAAGAAGAAGATCATGATTTCTTAATTGATCTATTGGTAGAAAACCCGATTTCAAGAGATGTGGATAGAGACATAGATGAAACTTCAAAATTTGGTGATAAAGTTGCTGATAAGTTATCATCAGTGGCTGGAAGCTGGAGATTCATTATTGGTTTTCTAATATTTATTATAATATGGATAATTCTTAATATAGAAGTTTTATCAAAGGGATTTGATCCTTATCCATTTATACTTTTAAACTTATTCTTATCTTGTCTAGCGGCTTTTCAAGCACCAATAATCATGATGAGTCAAAACAGACAGGCTGAGATAGATCGTCAAAGAAGTGAAAATGATTACAAAGTTGATACTAAATCAGAGCTTATTCTAGAAGATTTGCATGAAAAAATAGTACAAGTTTTAAAAACTCAAAGAGAGATTCAAAGAGAAATGGCTGAAATACAAGAAAAAATAAAGAAGGTTAAATAACATTCTTTATTTTTTTATAACAACTTTATATTTATTATATGGCGTGTAATAATATAAATTAATTGCTTCAAATTTTATAATACAAAATTCACTTGATTCTGAAGTTTTATAAAAATTTGAAATTTCAAGTGAAGAATTATGTATAATTGAAAATTTTCCTTCCATTAATACACTCGAGAAAGTAAATGTTATATCATCATAAAAATAAATACATCCCTTTTTGCGCTTTTCAATTTGTATTACTTTATCTGAATCTGCTTTCGTACTAAAATAAAAGGTATTAAGATTCTCTCTTTTTATAACCTTCATTGCTCTTATATTAGGGAATTTCTGTTTACTTATTGTACCTATCATAGCAGTTTCACTACTTGAAACCAACTTTTCAATATTTTTAAGTATATCTTGTTCAGTCATTCGTACCTCCTAGAATAAGATGAGTATATCATAAAACTTTAAGATTTTCTATATTTAAACAAAGCTGAAGGTCTATGTCCTCCACCAGTTTTTAATTTATCAGTCTTAATAACCTTATTTGCAATAATTCTTCTAAAAGCAGGATCTAAAAGTTTCTTATCTAAAATAACTTCATAGATTTGTTGCAATTCGCCTAAAGTAAAGTACTCTGGTAACATATTAAATACAATATCAGTATATTCTATTTTATTTTTTAATCTAGAAATCCCTGTTGCAATAACAAGTGCATGATCAAAAGCAATTTTATCATTTTTAATTACTTTATATTCATAGTTATTAATATTCTTTTCTACAACAAAACTTATTGTTTCATTACCGTTATCCAATGTAATATTCATAATCTTTTCATCTTCCAACACTTTTACATTAAACCACGATGCATTTCTATTTAATTTATCCTTTAAATTATTTTTATCTATTAAAGCTATATATGAAGTAGAAATAATTCTCATTCTAGGATCTCTATCTATATCACTAAAAGTATAAAGTTGTTCCATATAAATATCACGTAAATTAGTTTCTACAGCCAAAATCCTTGATGCAGCCTCTTCAATCTTCTCTTTTATTCCAACGAATCCTCCTGGTAAACACCACTTATTCTTAAATGGATAATCTTCTCTCTTTACCATTAAAATACTAAAATATTTTTCACTAAGTTTTCTATAATTTTGAGTTTTTTCATCAGAAACACTAAAAATTATTATATCTGCAGTTAAAGATAACTTTTCAAATTGATTGGAATCATAATGCTTTAAAAACTCCTCTTCAGATTCATATTTCATATTTTACCTCCTTAATATTATTGGTTTATTAATCTTTTTATAAAAATTATTTATGACAGAAATCATATAAAGTGGAATATAGGGAGTAACTAATTTAATTAAGTTCTCAGGTATACCATAATATGCTTCTGCTAAAACTCCTACAATACATGCAATTGTATCAGAATCCCCACCTATTGAAATTGCTTTTCTAATTGCATCTTCAAAGCTATTTGATATTAAGAAACAATATATTGCATATGGAACTGTATTAACACATTTCGTTTTATAAGAATAGTTGCGTTGCAAATCTTCTAGATTAAAGTTTAGATTATAATTAAATCTGTTTTCAATTTCTGACTTTATTTCCCTTTTTGTATATTTATCTCTTATAAAGTATGTTGATAATGCTACTGCGGTCGCTCCTGCTATTGCTTCTTCATTGTTATGACTTGGAATTGTTGCAAGTCTTGATTGCTCATATATCTCACTTATATTATTAAATAAAAATCCTACAGGCCCTATTCTCATTGCTGAACCATTACCATAACTATTTCCTTCTCTTTTTTTCAGCAACCATTCAATAAATCCTTTGCTAAATCGATCACGACCATACTTATCTAAACCTAGTTTAAGTTCTCTTTCGCCATAAAGACGCAAATATTCTTCATAGTCTCCATTATTCAAAATTGCATCTGCAATCGCACAAATTAAAACACTATCATCAGTATAAGAACAATCTTTAGTTATTAACAGAGTTCTACTATCAAATATTTCAATTCTTTCATCAAATGGACGGATTTGTTTTTTCTTGAGATATTCTACTTCATATACCTCGTATATAGATCCAGCAACATCACCAATAATACCACCTAACATAATTCCTCCATATTTTTATTATATCATAATTTTTCAACAACTATTATACATGTACTGTCAGGTAAACTAGTAGAAATATAATTTTCATCGAAAAAATCAATTTTTTCTAATAAATGCTCTTCATAACCGTTTTGCAAGAAGTGAATGCATTCTATTATTTTACATTTATTTTTAAATATATTTTTAATAAATTTTACATACTCATTTGAGGTAAAATAACCAAACTGTTCTTTCACTTCCAAACTATATGAGTCCTCCCCCCATGTATAAGTATACAAGAACTCCATAGCATCATTAATTTTCATAAGAACTTCATTATTTTTTAAAAGTTTATATGTTATTTTTCTTCCTTGAAAATCCTTACAATATCTATCTAATATTTTTATATCATCGTTATTTTTAAATCTTATTATTCTTTCTAATTCTTTATCTTCTGTCATGATTCCATCTCTTATGATGATTCTTCCTCCACTTGGAAGTATTTCATATGCAGCGAGTAATGCTTTTTTAATAGTATCATGATTAAACTTTTTTCCATTTAAAGGTATATATGAAAATAATTCATGAATAATAGAAGAATATATTATTGTATCAATTACATCTTTTTTAAAATATTTTGGCAATTCAAGAGCATCACCTTTTATAACATTCCATTTTTTATTTTCATTTATCTTTTTTTGATTTAATTCCTCTATTACATTTTCAGAAATGTCAATTCCATATACTTGGACACCTTTTAGTTTCTCTAAAATTAAATCCATTAAAGCCCCGCCGCCAGGTCCTATATCAAGTATATTTTTTCCTGTAATATAATCAAGTATTTTAGACTTATGTCCCAAAGATTCATTCATTATTTTCAAGTATTCAATTTCATTATAAAATCTGTCATATTCATCTCTTCTAAATCCAAATAAATCGTATAATATAAAAACTGCCTTATTAAATATACTATCAGTTCCATATGCTATTTCACAGAATTCTATTAATTTGGAAACTGCAATTGAAAAATTAAAATTAAATAAAACTGTTTTATCAATATAATCAAGATTAATACTTAAATGTTCATTAAAGATTTCCTTATTCTTTATTTGATTATAAGTTAAATTCTTTAAATAATTTTCTATAATTCTTTCTTTATATATATTTACTCTTTTTAAACCCTGATAATCTAAATACATAGTTTTCATAACGTTTTCAAAAGTTAAATGTTCACATTTACTTTCATCAATAAGTTTTGTAGAAATAATATATAATATTTTAATAACTTCTTCATATTTAAAACTTAAAAGAGTTACATCTATAAACCAAAGTTCCATCTTTTCAAATAAGAAACCTATTTTATTCTTTAAATCTTGATTTTCTTTAAGTAAATTAGTAAATGATATTAATTCCTCTTCTGTAGTTTGTTTCCTTAACAATTTAAATCTTTTAATAATATATTCTATATCATAGAAATCTTCTTCACAAAATTTATTATTAATTATATTTTCTATTATTTGAGAAACTTTATTATCAATATTATCCCATATTTCATTTGAAATAGCTTTTACTAAACATTTATTTAAAACATATAAAACTTTTCTTAAATCTTCCTTTGAAATAAGTTTTCTTTCAATTAATTTATATAATTCTTTATTTTTATTTAAATTAACTTCACCTTTTATGTGTTGACCTATTAAACCATGTGTTTTAATTAGTATTTCAATTATTTCGTTTTCTTCTGTTTCTTTATAAATCTGAGATGAACCTATATTATGAACAAATAAATCATAACCTTTTCTTAACCAAATTTCTCTAATCCTTTTTAAGCCACATTTTGATACTTCCATCCATTTCAAAGTTTCTTCAATATAATATAATAACTTAGAATCTAAATCTTCTTTATCTAATATCTCTAAACTTTTTTTAACATAATTAAATACACTTTTATTTGTTAATTCTGATAATGATTTAATATGAATTACATTATAATTCTTTTCTTTTGTGGCATACAAATAATATAGCCAAAGATCTTTTTCTTTATCAATATCTTTATATGAATTGGTTTCTTTAATTTTTTTAAGTGAATTTAACATATTTTTACCTCTTATTTATTTTACCACAGAATTTTAAATATTGTTTTTTTAAATTTTTTCTGGTTATTATTTTATTTATACCTTTCTCACTCACTTGTTTTAGAACTTCTAAAATCATTTGATTTGTATTTTCATTTATTTTTATTTTCTCTTGCTTTTTTAACCAATATTCATACTGTGTGTTGGTAGTCCAACTTTTTCCATAGTAAATTTTACCCGCAGCAAGATTATCACATATCAATTCGACAACATATTTATATGGAATCATCGGAGTTTGTTTCGGAGCATGTTCATCATACCAATATTCTTCATGATGTTTATTTCTGCCTTTATGATGTAGCCATGATTCTGAATAACCTTTATCTTTTCTAGCTATTGGAATTGCGCTTCTATTTCCTTGATAATATTTTGCGCATTCAAAAAATTCTACTGGTGAATATTTTGATAAATCATGTACAAGGCCTCTCCAAAACAAACCACATTTTGTACACAACATAAACACTTTAAATTTATGTTTAGTAATTGTGTTAAAATGTTTTATAATATTTTTAAACTTCATTAATCCTCCATTTTAGTAAATATATTATCGCTATTTATCTGTAAGAAATTTTTCATTTACTTTTTCCCAGTAGTTATATTTTCTGAATCTCATAAATTGTAATCTTTTACTATCTACTTTAGTTTTAATAAATCTTACATTATCTATTATTTTATTCTCACCATCTATGCATATTAAAAGGTTTCTCTTTTCTTTATTAGGTACAACTTTAATATTATTTTTTTCAGGTACAACAATTGAATTTAAAAGTGTTCTATATGATTTACTATTTAATGGCGCTACCGGAGTAATTTGAAGTGTATGTAAAGAATTATGAATAATACTTCCCCCAAAACTTAAATTATATGCAGTAGATCCAACTGAAGTAGAAATTAGAATTCCATCACCTACATATTCTTCTAAAATATTATTGCCAATCAAAATCTTTAAATTTGTAGTATTTAAATCTCTATCACGAATTACTATTTCATTTAAAGAATAATAAGTATAGTGTTCGGTATATGTAGTAACTTTCGTTTCCTGTACTCCTACTTCCTCTATAGTATAATTATCTTCATTAAGTGCCTTTATCAAATCTTTTATTTCATCTATTCTAACTTCCTGAAGGAAACCTAAAGTACCAGAATTTATTCCAATGTACAAAAGTTTACTACTATATCTTTCTTGCTTAACAAGTCTTAAAAAAGCACCGTCTCCACCTATTGCAATAGCCAAGTCAGCGCGCTTATCTACTATTTTAAATTTATTTTTCAAAAGCATTTCTTTTAACTTTATAAATACTTTATTTGATTTTTTATTCTCATTACAATAGATTTTTATTTTATTTATTTTTCTCATTTAAATCACTTCTTTTAATTTTTCTATTATTTTATCAGTCACTAATATTTTATTCTTTGCTCTAATATTTTCAAATACTTTTATTTCTATGTCATAATACCTATCATCTTTTAGAGAATAAATAGAAATATATACAATATTATCTTTGCTTGTTGGATTATTCTTATCCTCTTTCATAAGTTTGCCTGTAATTCCTACCCCATAATCAGAATTCGCATATTTTGAAATAGATGAAGACATTGAACGGGCTACTTCTTTGCTATAAACAGAATATTTATTTATTAAACATTCATCTACTCCCATTTTAATTTTAAATTCATTACTATAAGTAACTGCACTAAACTTAAATACATCTGAAGCACCTTCAATATTAGTTATCAAATTAGCTAGAAACCCTCCTGTACAAGATTCCATAGTTGAAATAGTTTTAGATAATTCTTTTAATTTCATTAAAATATCTTTCATAAGTTATATAATCCTTTTTCTTTAATATAATTGTATACTTTTT
>CAZMCS010000018.1:0-15256 GCA_964565085.1 uncultured Muribaculaceae bacterium
GTCCAGTACCTGTTTCTTTGGCCAGGCATTGTTCACTTTTGAACATAGATAATACTCTTCTATGAGCTTCTACTGAATGTCTTCTACGGCCTCCAAACTCTGCTACCAAAAGCGGTATTCCTGTATTCTTGTACAAAGATTTTATAGTCGATATTTTCTTGATTGTTTTGTCGCAGAAAGTATCAAAATCTGCGCTCATATCACGAGAATATAATTCGCTAATTATTGATAAGATTGGTACTTCAAACAGTATAGTGTGTAACCACGGCCCTTTTATTGATATATGTAATGTTCCTTTTAGATCTGCTATTATATTTACAAAATCATAATCGAACTTGAACAATTTGAGAAATTGTATTGTATCGGACTTCATAAATCTTAGACTGGATAAATAATCTAATTCATCCTTATGGAATACTAGCTCACGACACATCTTATTAACTTCTTTAATTATATCATTAACGTATGCCCTGAAATCAACACCGTTGGTACGACATTTGAATTGGTATTCTACTGTAGCTCCAGGATGCTGGTGTAATACTGCCTGTAGCATAGAAAATTTATACTGATCCTGATCTAGCATTGACTGTATAATCATTACAAAATCCTTTCTATAATAGTATAATATTAACACTAATAACACTTTACATATAGAATTATTAGTTTGTTAGATTATATTTGTTCTCAGTAAATTAAATGGGTTATTTCTTTTGAAATTGGATTTTATATGTCGTTTTATTATTGGGTTATCGGTGTGCTTGTCAAATTTATTTTCAATGTGTTTTGATAGTACTAGATCTACGTACCGATATAGATCTCTTGGTGGTCTAGTCTGGTCTACATTCTTACATATCTGATCAAAATCAGAATCAGTTATTCCTAATCCATCAGTAGGTACTGCGTTTATAGCATCTTTTAGTATTGTTTTTTTTCTGTTGTTTTTTGTACTATTCATTAAATATTCTGTAAGTCCATATACTTCAGTTTTCCACAGACTTTGTATCATACCAAAATCACCTACATCTCCGTGTAATGTCCAAAAACCCAGTAAAAATTCTGTGTAGTTATCGGTTGATAGTACAAGTCCGTCGAAATGTTGAGCCATATCATATAAATAAGTCATTCGTATTCTTGCTTTTAGGTTGCCTATCCTTACAAGTGTTTTTATGTCTGACTTATATTCACTAATACTATTGTATTCTTTTATCATACTTTCAAGAACGTGATCCAAATTTATATAATTAAAGCTAGTGCAAAAAACTTTTGATGCATCTAGACCTCTTTCAATTTCTGCTTGTTTAGACCTAATATTTATTGATTGTCCTATAAGTGGTATGTTTAACTTCTTTGATACTTCTGACGCAAGTGCTGCAGTTAAAGTACTGTCTATTCCTCCAGACATTCCTAGTACCATTGCTTTTATTTTATTAGTGTACATATATTTTACAGAAGAATTAATAATGTTTCTTTTAATTCTTTTGAAATCTATGCAGAAATTATTGAGCATAACTTAGATTCTCCTTATGCACTTGTTATGGTACTTACTTCGTTTTTGTTTGTGTTTGTGTTTAAATATAGTAAATCATCCAATGATATAGCCGTAGCCCCTGCATTAATCATTTCTTGTATAGCATCATAACCATCGCTGTCGTTTACATTCACAGCTTCAACAGCATCAGTTAGTAAAAATACTTGAGCTATTGACTCTTGTTCAAGCGCATCAAAAACAGTAGCTTTTACACAATAATCAGTTGCCAAACCACATATAAATAATCTGCTTGCTCCCATTTCTATCAGTATTTTTTGTAAAGGTGTTCCGTCAAATGCAGAATAGGCGTCTTTATATACATCTAAACCTTTATTAATTACTACATCACTTTTTTCATCGAACGTAATATCTAGATGTAACTCAGCTCCGGGTGTGTTAGTCACGCAATGAGGTGGCCATGGTCCTCCCTGGTCAACAAACGAAGAGTGATTATATGGATGCATATCTTTAGAGAAAACATGTGTAGGTATCTTGGTTATGTATTGATTTATAAGTGGCACTACTTTTTCCGCATCAACTATTGCTAAACTACCTGAAATAAAGTCATTTTGTACATCTACTACTAATAAAACATCCGAGGCTTGATTTATTTTAACACTCATTTACTATTTCCTTTACTGTGGTGTTTGCTGCTGTTGTTCTCGGTAATTTGTCGTATTACGATCCGTACTATTGGATTTTGCGTTGTTATTTTTTAGATCATATAACCGCTCAGTGCTTAATTCCAGTATTTTTCTATGCAATTTTTGGACATCTTCGTTGTTTATAATAGGTGGGATAACTAAAAGTGTACACATTTGTTTGGTAGAAGGAACAAATGTAATAAACACACCTGAAATGATTATAAAAAACGACATAATAGATACAGCTTTTTTATTTAGTGGGATGTCTTCGGCGCAGGCTGGTATAACAACTGTTATCAAGAGGATGCTTAATATAAGCAGTATGACCCAAGATGCTGTCAAAAAAGAATCTAGTTTTAAAATCCAGTATAGTTGCATGCTAGTTACTTCCATTGTTTTTGTCCTCTTTTATTAATTTAAATTTATCACTTACATTTTAAAAATTCCCATTATTTAGAATGTAATATTATACTAGTCAATGCTAGTAATGTATTTTAGTAGAAATAAGTACCCTAGTACTTTAACCACTAGGTAATAATATTTATGTTTTGGTATTTCCTAGGGTACATTATCTTCCACTAGATGGTACTATTTTACTTTGAATTAGATTGAGAAACTCCCTGTATTCCGCCGGTCGATAAAGGTATCGGCGAATAGACATTATTAGGCACGTTCTGGCCGTCCCATCGTTCAGCTTTGATTCTATCAATTTCAAGTTGTCTTATTTTTACTTCCAATTCCATATTCTTTTGAATCGACTCATTATATTTGCGGATGCCTTCACCCTCTAATGCTTTGGCTTCAGCTTTTAACTTAGCGGATTCTTTTTCACCTTCGGCGACTGTTATCATAGCTGTTTTCTGGGCTTCTGCTTCTTTAACTTGTTTCTGGGCTTCTTGTTCTGCTACCAAAAGATCCTGCTGTTTCTGCTTTACTAGCTGAGCTCTTTCCATGGTTTTTTCTATTTGTGTTTCGAAGGAATTTGGCCAGTCGTAGTTGGTTACTCTCAATTCGGTTAATTCTACAGGATATCCTGAAAGCAAACTTTTTAAATTAATAAATACATTTCTGCGTATTTGTTCTTGGACAGGAGCTATTTCGAATATAGTATATTTACCTATTTCTTGTTTTACCGCTTCTTTCATAGCACTTTTAGAAATGTTTGTAAATCTATCCAGACCCACATCTCGCCACATGGATGGCAGCTCTTCTGGAATATATCTGAAAAAAAGTGTGAGTTGCAATCCTACATTCTGATTGTCTTTGGTTATAGCACCGTCATCTCCGACAGCTATTTGGTAGTCCATCTGAACAGGCTGTATCGTTACCTCTTTGATGGTTTGCAATATAGGTAATTTGAATCTGATTCCCTCATCCAGTACTTCGTTGTTCAGTTCTCCTAGAGTGAACTTGAGTCCCCTACAACCAGAATCAATAATTGTAAAGGGTTTAAAAATGAATAACACGATAATGATCAATACAACCATGAGCATCGTACCTTTTGTTCTGTTCCTCATTGTATTCTCCTTGGTATAGGGTTAATAAAAAATTGAAGTACTATTTTACTAGTACTTCATGCATATATGTATTTTGACTTAAGACAAAACCACTTTTGGTATTTGCAATTATTTTGACATTTTATTTGTTTTAATCACCTTTTCCTTTCTCACTGTATAGCAAAAATTTAGTATTAATTTTGTCAAAATATGGAGCATACTCAGTACTATCGTCTATCATCAAATCTACCTTTAACTCATTGCAGATATTTGCTTTTGATGACCACCAAGATTCATAATCAGCCCACCATCTGTCTTTATCATCTGTCCACATTTTAGTATTCTTATTTTTTAAATAATTTACTATAGAAAATACTCTATGATAGTGAACTCCATTTACAAATCCCATACTATTGAGCTCATTTATTATGTGACTAATAGGAGGTCCAGATATAACATATATTTTTATGCCTGTCTTTTTAGTTATTAATTCAAGCATTGTTTTTTTATTGTCTGATTCATGGTCTAATACTCCATGAACATCTACGCCTAATACACGAATTTTTATTCCAAAACATCCATTCACTGAATATACCTCATTTTTATTTTTGTTTATTTTGGAGGTGGCGGATGGGATTCGAACCCACGATTTCAGGAGCCACAATCCTGAGTCTTAAACCACTAGACGACCGCCACTACATTATTCTAATTCATCTGTTCGCTAACTTATTTATTGTTAATGATTTGTACATCCAATGATCACGCGTTTGGACATGTGAGGTCCTAACATACTTAGCTATACTTTTAGAGAAATCGTAATATGAAAAGCTATCGCACAATCTTACTACATATCCTTCATGAATCCCATCTAAATTAGCAAATTCACTATTAGTATATTCGTAAAGTGTTTCTTCACTATTTATACAGAATTCTGATAGGACTGGAACTGTAAAAAGGCCTAAATCTTTTGTCATAGAAATAGTATCAGACCAAGATAAACAGTAATTATTATCATTCCATATTGAAAATACAAGAAAATAGGAGGATAGATCATCATAATAAATTGAATGCTTAGCATAGAGATTTTCTCCGCAAATTCTCCAACCAGATGGTATACGATATTTTATTTGTTGGTGTAACTTCTTGACCCAATGTCTAGAAATATGGTCCGTAGAGTTAATAGACCTAGCATGAATATAATCTGGGTACATTGTTGTACACTCACCATCCATTTTAACGGTTAGTACCAATGGTTTTCCTAGTAAGTGTTCTACACTTTCTAACACTTTATCATCATTACTTATTCCGGGGGACCACGGTAGATGCAATGTTCTAGGATATTTAAAATATTCATAATTCATGACTAAACCTTATACAAGTAGTGTTGAGTTTTTTCATTAGTATTTTATTATATTAATTGCTATTGTGAATTGTTTAATATGATAAATAATAGGATTAAATAAGAACACACTGTTTTTAAAATAAACTATTAATACGTAAAAAAATATCTGCTAAATTTTAAACCTTCTTTTCTAGCCCATTGTTTTACAATATACATCTCTGTCTTGTTTGGTGGCTTGTTACATTTACCACGTATTTGTACTATAGTTAAATCGCTGTTAACTTCTACTGTTAATACTTTAGAACAATTATATTCAACTGTAAATATTCCTGATGCCCTTATTCTACAGACATTGACATAACTACCTACACAATGTCTCATTACCCGACCTTCATGAAGTAGTTTTTTACTATTTAATATTTGGGTTATACTCCACTTACCCCCATTAGTTTCCAACTCCCAATCTTGTACTGGGATACCATCCCACTCCGAATAAACAACACCTTTTTGTTTTTGTACTTCTTCGTGCCATTCATTTGTTAATTGAATAATTGAATTAAGTGTTCTATTAGCTAGTGTGAAATTTTTATTCGTTGTGAATTTGTTGTAGATAAAATCTAGAGTATTCTGTAGAGTATCAAAATCTATGTCTGGATATCTAGCATAGAACGTAATTATCTTATCCCATATATACTTATTACGTATACTCAATCTGGGTGGGCCGTAATTTTTGCACAATTCGTAAGTAACCATGCTGGATGTACCATGTGCTACACATTTCGACCATAGTATATTACCACTTATAGTATTGTCTTTAGGAGCAGTCAAAAACAACCCAGCTTCTTTCTTCGAAAATGTATCTTTAGCAACTTTTCTAAATGATCCACCTTGTCCTATTGTAATAAACCAATAAAGATATGTCTGCTTAAATGGCATTATGCCGTGCTGAGGATATAATGTTTGTACTCCTTTTTCTTTTGTACATCTAATTCTGAATAAGTCATACATAAACAGCGGTACAGAATATTCACATAATACCCATGATACAAATTCTATAACTTGTTTGTAGATATTAAATGATTTAGCATTCCATTCCGATGGATCTCGTATCCAAAATTCTTTTACTAGAGATAAATTCGGTAATGCCTTTAACATATGTTCATATGATATTTTTCTGCTTGGTCTTTCGTATTTTTTATTATGTTCCTTAAGAAGGAGTCTTGTCTGTAGTACTACTTCATTTTTTTGTTTAATCTTCTCAGATATAAATCTAGCCATATTAGTTCTCTTTTGTGTTTGGCTGGCGAGGTAGGACTTGAACCTACAACAACCTGGGTCAAAGCCAGGTATTCTAACCAATTGAATTACTCGCCAATGTTTTTTACTATGAAAACAATACTAGAAACAAAATCTGGATTTGTATTGTGGTCTTACAATCTATGGTATTATTACTTGTTGTCTGCCCCAAGCAGGCCCTTATAGAATGCAGCACACATTGTTTTTGTTGCACTAGTAAATTATAGAAGGTCGATGGGCTGGGAGTCGAACCCAGACGGTTTTGCAACCATGAGATTTTGATTCTCACGCCCCTACCAGTTAGGCCACCCATCGGTCAAAATTATTTGGTTGTGTATGGATCTAATATACAATATTGTACTTCTCCCAGCAACGAGTATTCCATCAGTCAATGTCGATACTACTTGGTATTTCCTCAATATCCTGGATAATTTTCTTTACATGTTTTATCGTGGCCGGTTCTTACTCGTTTGTAATAACACCACCGAGAGTTACAGTATCTCTTACGATGCTGACTGGCAGTATAGTTATTCTGTCCGCTGTTTTTAATATCTGATTACCTAAATCAAATAATCCCATTGTTGTTCTCCTTATACAGTGCACAATATTGAACATATATATATATATGGTGGTAGAGAAGGGATTTGAACCCTTACGGATTTACATCCACGAGATTTTAAGTCTCGAGTGTCTGCCAGTTCCACCACTCTACCATATAATTATTATTTCTCTAATGTTGCTCCTTTAGCAGCATTGCACCTTATACACATTGGCTGTAGATTACTTAATGTGTTTTTGCCACCCTTGGATTTTGGCACTATGTGATCTTTCGTTATCATTGTTTCTGATCCATCAGGGTGTTTTGCATATAAATTAAAATGATACCGTTCTGTATTATTGCTTTTATTATTAAGCTGTTTTTCAAGTGCGAAAAAACTACCAACTATACCACATCTAGCACATTTGGTACCCTTTAATGCAAATAGTTTGTACCGTTGCGATCCCATTTTCACCATATGACCATCAAAGTCTTTCTCCTTCATATATTTTTCAACTGGATTTTTGTCATATACTACAAAGGGGAGTACTTCTTCTAACTTGTAAATACCTACACGTTCGTATTCTTGTTGCATTATAGACTACTCCTTTTTAATTTTCAGTGTTGTGGTATTTTAGTCTAGCATCCTGCCATTTCATCAAAGAAAAAATCAATGGTAACTTTGCCCCACACGCACTACACGTACTCCCAAATGCAGCATAAAAATGGTTGTCTTTTACCTTATTGTTTCTTTTTATACCGCACGTAGGACATGTTATTTCACAACGTACTTCGCCATTTGCATCTTTATTTCCCATGGTTAGCCTAAACACTATAAATGCTCCATTTTATCAAAAGTTTAAAGGTTATAAAGTTATTTTGTTACCGTTGTTATTAGTTAACTAGTATCATAATTTAATAAACGTCAATAAGTGCTACCAACAATACCGGGACTTAATAATTTTTGTCCCCAACGATCATTACATACCAGTGCAAAACAATTCTGTTTATATAATCTGTCTAGCATATCTATACAATCGTTAATAGTATAATTGGATTTAGTTATTACTTCTTTCATATCCAGATATAAAACCATGTCTTCAACATCGTAGAAAGTATGATGTAATAACGCACCAAATTCTCTTATGAATGACGCAGCTATTATTACAGCTTCTGTAATGCGTTCTATAATACATATTACGAAGTAATCCTTAAATGCAAACAGTTCTGGTATGCTAGCTTCGTTGGCTACTTCTTCCCAAACTGTAGTTATTTCCTCGTAACTGTAGGCAAAAAACCTACGGGGTTGGTTTTTTTGTAGTTGTTTTTCTGGTACAATGATCTCTGTTGACACTTATGCTTTATCTCCGTAATTAAATACTTGTTCAGGCTTATCTACAGGTCTGCGTTGTCTTAGTTCTCCGTCTATGTAGTATTGCCTGTTATTTATTGTTACTACAGGTAAATTGCTCAGGTATTCTTCTGATGGTTTATCATTGAATGACGGCATTATGGTTTTATTTCGTTTGGAAACAGTAGTATTCATCTCAACCTTTATTTTCTCGAGTTCATCCCATGAGATTCTGACCGGTTGCCTTAGTATGCTATATTTTGTTCCCTCATTACTAGAATAAAATGCGTTAAATACTAGTCCTTGTTTGGTTGCATCAATTACTATTGAATTTTCTTTGGTACCAGTCATCAACCTTTGTTTTTTGACGTTGTCTTTTTCAAGACTAGTAGCCGGGTCGTACAATGATCTAGGCCCAATTATTTTTCTAGTCATTATAGTATATTCCTTTCATCACATCAGATTTATTTCGTATTTTCTCCCCTTGCCCCTACGATCCTTCTGTGTTTCCATTTTTCGTACAAAAACATATAATCCATGTTTTCTTCAAACGAATCTGAAAAAACAATAATGCATAACACATTTTTTATGCTCATTGTACACGTCGTAGTATTTTAGTTTATGCACGACTTTTGAATAGTAGCTTAAGACAGTCTAAATGTTCATTCTTAACTGCCCCGAAACGCACCGCGCCACTATATATGGTAGATTTAACACCAACCTCAATGCATCTTTTGAGACAATCCAGATATCCGTTTTCAGCCGCTCGATTAGTACCATAAGATGTAGGCTTAATGCCAATTTCAATACACCTGTTAAGACAGTTTAAATGTCCGTTTTCGGCTGCCAAGTCAGCACCACTAGGTGTTGGCTTTACGCCTACCTCAATACATCTGTTCAGGCAGTTTAAATGACCGGCTGTAGCTGCCCAGTTAGCACCATCAGATGTCGGATTAACTCCAGCCTCGATGCATTTGTTTAGGCAACTAAGATATCCGCGTGTTGAAGCCCAGTTAGCCTCCCTAGCTGTAGGCATTATTCCTGCCTTAATACATGCATCGAGGCACGTTACCCATTCATTATCAAACACAGTGTTGATATCTACAAGAGATTGTTTCATAAAATAATCTACGAATTCTTTATCGGGTAATTGTCTTATCTTTCGTAATGCCCTACACCTGTATTTATCTCCTCGTCTCGGCTTTAAGTCAATTGGTTCTACTTCATATGCTACAGGTTTATTTCTTGTAACAACCTCAAGAGCCTTGGCTGGATTTTCTGATACAACATGCAATGCGTTTCCGCATTCTCTGTCGTCATCAATCCAGTCAGGCGCTTCTGCATAGTTCGGATCAGGTCCTGAAAAAGGTTTGAATCCGTTACGAGTTGTTCCATCTCCGTTTATTACATAGAAGTATCTCACATACGTGTTCATTTTCATTACTCCTTTATTTATATTTTTATAACAATCTCTAAATAAATATATAAAAGTATACCTTAAATTTTACACAATATTGCTTCAGGCATAATACTGTCAATAATGCTTTCTACTTTTTTCCAATCCCCTCCTGCTAAACCACACCCTATACCGTATGGAAGATACTTAGGCACATCACCATCTAGACTGTCCCCAAATTCTTTCATCTTTGTTAACGCATTGCTCAAAGCACCGTAATTAGTATATATTTTATCACCGCCAAAATCGTTTTGACCGCATAAATGCACTACATACAGATCTATAGATAATTGTGATATTACAGCGTTTCCAGGAAACAATCTATGTTGTCGATAAGCATGTATGTAGTCATGGTAAGCCTTAGGCCATGTATTTCTAATAGCAAGCGCTACACCTCCTCCCATCACACCCATGCAATTACACTGATGTCCTACTATGCCTGATGTTACAGTTGTTAAATCACTATTTATTATTTTCATTTAATTAGTACTCCTTTATAATCACATATTTATTATAGATTAATCAGATTTTTTATATGCATTTATTAAAGTAATTGTGATGTTTGTTCCTAGTTAAATCAGTAATAGTATATATCAAATTTAACACTAATTTCGATACATTTATAGATGCCTATTTTTCCTAACATAGTTAACATAGTTTATTATAAATGTAACCCCAATTTTAACACATTTGTACAAGCAATCTAGATGTCAGTTTCCGGCTGCCAAATTAGCACCATCAGATATTGGTTTAATTCCTGTTTCGATGCGTCTGTTTAAGTAATCTAGGTGCCCGTTTTCAGCAGCTGAGTTAGCGCTGCTGTGTGTTGATTTTACACTCACTTTGATACACTTGTTTTGCGTTTCTTGTGATGCGTAATATAATTTATAGTTTCTATAATGGTAATGAGGTGATTGCGAAACCACCCAGTATGTATTTTTGTTGTAGTCATGATGTTTTTTTATTATAGTAATATCTGTGTGATATTTGATTATTATGTAGAGTTATTGTGGTTTATTGTTTAGTACTTGCTTTCGGTTTCTTTATTTTTTTTAATATGTGTTAGTATAATAATAGCTACAACTACTGGTAGTGTCAGAAACCATACTAACGAGGACAATAATAAAATACATGCTAATGCTACAGCAACTATAATAAAAGTTATTGGTTCACTGATTGTTGATAGATCTTTAAAAAATGGAGGTAGATTAAACACTTCTTTATCTTTTGCTACTGCTATTATGTTAGCACCGATCCATACTAACCATACAATAAACGATACTATCATAAACACCATTATCATGATCATGTAACACATAGCTACAACCTCCTTATCTATTATTCAAATTAGTGTCAACAGATGTCGATTTTATTTTTTTTCCAAAACATTTGTCAATGATGTGATTTAGATTTCCATTTAATTCGTCCCAGTTAATACTGTTAACTGTTGGTTTTGTTTCTACATCAGGTCCAGGTATTGAAATAGGTTTAGATGTAGTATTGGTTATATGAGAATTGTTCATGTTATTTCTCCTTAATAGTATCTTGTGAGTGTAAGAAAGCTTCTTTTACCAGTAAATGCTCAAGCTTGTCTTCCAGTGATTTTGTTAACTTTTCAACTAGTTCTATGTGCCTTTTTGCAGTTTCCATAGCATTTAATATTTTCTCATTATCAGTAAATTCTGTAATGCCATGATAAATTGTTTTCTTAGTAGCTATTTCGGTAGAAGCCATGGTGAGGTGATAGTGGCATCATATAGTGCATGTTTGTATTTTATTCTTGATAATGTTGATAATAGTCATAGTAGTGACTTTTTTACTAAGTATTTAACTATTGTGAGAATCTATAGTAGTTTTAGCTCGTTTTTTAACATGGACTAAGATAACAACTGCTATAGTTACTGGTAGTGTTATAAACCACATCAATGACAACATTAGTAAGATAACTATGAGTATAACAGCGACTAAGATAAAAAGTAGTGGTTCATTTATTACTGGAATTTCTTCAAACAATGGCCATAAATTAAACATTTCCTTATTATTTGCTACTGCTATTATGTTAGCACCGATCCATACTAACCATAATACAACTACTGCTATCAAAGATGCTACAGTTATGTAATACATATATTACCTCCTTATTTTAATGTTTTACTTATTCATGGATTATTGGCATGATTAATTTCTATGTTTGTTGCTGTTGTTACTACTTGTTTATTGTTCAAGTCTTCACTAAACAGTTCGTTTTTGCAGATTGTTTTGTTTATATCTATTTGTCCAGCACGCCAAGCGATTATATATGCTGGTGCTCTACAGACAAAAATGCCACATTCAGTCACAAAACCTTGGGCTTCTCCTCCTGGATATTTCTCGCATACTCCATCGGCAACCATTTTGATACCTATTTTAGAATGTGATTCACCTTCGTAAATTGCGCCTTTATACTTAATAGCAGCACATTTTATTTTCATCTTAGTCCCTCCGCTGTATTTCAGACCATACTTCAAAATGAAAACGCTTCTTGGTATATTTTTTCGTGCATATTATGTAGGCTACTGCCAACAATACTACAATTACTGGCCATGCTATCACCATTAGCAAACCGAACAGTACGAAAAATATTGTTATTACTGCTATTGTTGTTATACTATCAATAGGAGACCACTCCAGCCACGCTGCTACTACGGATGTCTTATTATGTAAATAGCCATACAAATTAATAGACAATAATACTAACCATACAATCATTGTTAATAAACCTAGATAGATTCCTATAGTAATATACATTTCTTTACTCCTTTCATCTCATTTTTTGAATGTATGAACAGCCCATCATATATGAAATTGGCTACGTCAAAAACTGATTTAGACTCATCCGCTGACTTTCGTTTCCTTATGCTTAGTTTGTCTTTAATTTTCATTGTTAACTCCTGTCATTTTTATTTTTACACTCTTAACAAAGTTAGAACCTGTAGAAGTGTCCACAGAGTATATGGATTTATTTTCTACTACGATACGAGTTGTACTGATCTACCTAGTCGTTTTCTGTTTCATGCAAAAGCTTATCCAGATTATTCTGGAGTGCTTTGACAATTTTCCTCTTGCTAGTTTTATTTCTACGACTAGAAACACGAAGTCCTTCGTTCTCCCTTCTTAACTCTTCAACTTCTTTTTCCAATTTTTGATCATAGCAATAGCTTCTTTGTCACCAATACGTTCTCTCACAATTTTTGTTGTGCAATCACACGCTGAACATTGACAATCACTTGACATGATATATCTCCTTCATGATTTCATAGGCAAAAAGTTTTATGACATTGCATATCGGATTAGGTGTTTTAAAGTATAGAGGACACCATCCGGAACAAATTTGGGAAATGGAGCAAGATTTGCATGATGTTTTTTGTCATTGTGTTTTGCATCAGCACAGAAGTATCCTAGTGATATTATTAGTATCCCTATTATTACCAATATCATTAGTTTTATCATTTTTAGTTCCTTTAATTATAGATTAATCTTCGGTTTGTAATGCTGAATTTGATAATACATCACCAAATCCTGGATATAAAGATGTACTCATAGCATTTTTGAATAAAAAACAAGGGTCATTGTCAATCCATATGTCTGGATGTATACCTATCTTTTCTACAAAAAGTTTTTTTGCCTTTCTGCCTGTTGTAATAATTGGACATTTTTTTCCTATTGATGTTTTCATCGCAAGGTCTATATCTAGTTTATAGCGCATAGTAACACATATTACATCATGCCCAGCACTTTTTAAAAGGTCAATAATTTTAGAAAAAACTTGTGGATCTTTGTTATAGGTACCATCATAATCTATGGCTATTAACATATTTGTTCCTTTCTAGCATATTATGCGTAATTACAGGTACTTAGAGTGTAACATTAGCGTAGTGAAATAAGTTTTATTATTATAGATAAATACTTGATATTACTACTATTATTATAGTAATATAAGTGATAGTTATTATTGATAAAAAACAAAGGTCGTTTATATATCTATATTTTTATCTATTTTTAGCCTATTTATACGTATTTAATAATGATTTGAATTCAGTTGCAATTAGAAATAAAATTTCTCCTCGGCGACAAAAAAAATCACCTGTTTGGAATGTATAATTAATCACGTATAATAGAATAAAACTACTTCTTATCTATCACAACAGCATGAGCTTTACTCACTGAATCAACACTTTTTGGATCATACCCTGTTTTATTAATATATACTAACTCTAATTCCGTTAAAGCATTAGTCAGAATTCTAATATCACGATTAGTCTTAGTAATTATATCAACTATCATTGAAATAAAAGGTAAGATTACTACTAGAATGATTAATATTACATATACATATATCATGTTTATACTCCTATGTTTAGATTGTTGTTTATACTACTATTATTATTAGATTTTTTGACCGCGTTGTAAAAGACATACAACATCAAGAAGAGTCCAAGACTCTACTATTATAAACTTCTTTCATACTTTTATATATCATTTCTATTACTTCATATGTGTTTGGTATATGTCTAATTTTAACCCAATTTTTACCTTTCTTTTTTAGGAAACCTAGAGCTGCTAGCGAGACCAGTATCAAATAAACATTGTGACAGGTTGTATTTATAGGCTTTTTAGAGGTATATCCTTGAGCTAGATGTCCTTTAATACTATAACATGTTATTGTAGGTATTAAGTCAATTCTTGCTAATATCAAAACAATACTGCTTATTAACTCATACATCTTCATGGCTTGTCCTTTCTTTTCTAGTTGTTTCTATTACTTCTATGCTACTATTATCATTACAATTTTTCGGCCCGCACTAAAAATAGTTGCCAGAGTTAATACAGTACACATAACTCTATGATAAATTTGAATGCTATTATTAGAACATACACAGTGGAGATGATATAAGGACATAAAGGACATAAGTTTTCATATAACCCTATAAATATATATATACTGATTATATCAAAAGTTGTGTCCATATCTGTCCATGTGTCTTTCGTAGTTTGCTACCGTGTTCTACTACTACGGTTTTTTACTATCTCAATACTAGACTACTACTATTTTCTACTGCTATTGTTTATATACTACTATTATCATTACAATTTTTCCCCCGGCGCCAAAACAGCCACTTTAAGCTACAGTAGCATACAATAGTATAGTAAAACGTATAAGTAGTAGAACTAGAGATAGTAAGACATATGGATATGTTCATTGGCCTGTACGGACCTTCTACGGTTTTCTACTACTACGGTTTTCTACGGTTTTCTACTACTACGGTTTTCTACGGTTTTCTACTACTATGATTTTCTACGGTTTTCTACTACTATGATTTTCTACGGTTTTCTACTACTACCTAGATGGTGTTGGATTACTACTACTAAATTACTACTATTGAATTACTACTATTGAATTACTACTACTACTCATTGTGATGGATAAAACAGTGTAAATTACACTTATAGGGACGTCGAAATCGACACTCGCTGGTCGAATCGAAATCGATAAAAAACGTCGATTTATTTTAATGGTTTCAGTGTGTTTCGACCATTACATCCTCTGATTTAGTAGTAGTAGAAC
>CAZMCS010000019.1:0-10741 GCA_964565085.1 uncultured Muribaculaceae bacterium
GTTGAAGCATAACATCCATTACTTCTGTAACAGTAAGACTTCCTCTTTTTCTTAAAAGTTGTTTTAAAGTTTTTCCCTCAACATATTCCATTACTATGTAATATTGTCCGTCATCTTCTCCCACATCATACATTTCAACTATATTAGGATGTGATAAAGATGAAGCAGAAAGAGCTTCTCTTTGAAATCGTCTTACAAACTTTTCATCACTAGCTAAATCTCCTCTAAGTATTTTAACTGCTACATTTCTATCAAGTATAGTGTCATGTGCCAAATAAACATTGGCCATTCCACCTTCACCCAATGTCTTTATAATCTGATATCTATCATTAATTTTAGATCCCTTGACTATCACTAATATCACCACTTTCCTTAATTAAATAAGCAACTGATATATTGTCACTGCCACCCCTAGCATTACTTTTCATTATTAATTTTTCAAGTTTTTCTTCAACTGTAAGTGATTCATCATTTAATACTTTTTCTATCTGTTCCATTGTAAGCATATTTGTAAGCCCATCACTGCATAAAAGTATTTCATCTATTTCATATTCATTTTCAACACTAAAAATATCCAATTCTACTTTTTCACTGGCTCCTAAAGCCTTCATAAGTACATTCTTCTGAGGATGATTTCTCGCATCTTCTTCGCTTATATCTCCACTTTCTATTAAAACATTTACAAGTGTATGATCTTTTGTAACCTTGTATAATTTACCTTCCTTCTTTACATATCCACTTGAATCCCCAATATTACCGAATATTAAAAATTTATCAGTCAATATTGCACATACACAAGTAGTTCCAAGTCCAGTAGCATCTACATGTTCATCAGCATATTTTAATATTTTAATATTTACTTCATCTACAATTTCCTTTAACCAGTTTACAGCCTCTTCCTTAGTTCCAATACTGCTTAGAGAAGAAAACCTATTTCCCATTTCTGAAACAACCATTGAAGATGCAACTTCTCCTGCCTTATGGCCTCCCATACCATCTGCGACAACCATAAGATACTCGTCTTTTACATTTTTTACTATAACTACACTATCTTCATTATGACTTCTAACTTTACCAGAATCAGTTTGATAACATGCTAACATTTATTAAACACCTCATTCTTCATGAGCCCTTAACTGTCCACAAGCAGCAGATATAGTGGGTCCCATTTCTTTTCTTATTATAACTTCAATCTTATTCTTTTTAAGTATATCATAGAATTCCTTTATTTTAAAGTCATTACTTCTTCTATAAGAAGAATTATCTGTTGAATTATAAGGAATCAAATTTACATAAACCAATCTTCCTCTTAGTAAAGATGATAATTCCTCTGCTTGTTTTATTCCATCATTTACTCCATTTATTAAAATGTATTCAACTGTTACTCTTCTATTAGTAGTTTTTATATAAATATCTAGTGCTCTAAATATTTCCTTTATAGGATATACTTTATTTATTGGCATTATACTGCCTCTTAATTCATCATTTGGAGCATGCAGAGATATTGCTAAATTAACTTGATTATTTAAGTTAGAGAATTCTAATATTTTAGGTACTATACCACAAGTTGAAACAGTTACTTTTCTTTGACCTATTTCAAGCATCTTATTATTTGTTACTATATTTAAAAATTTAAGTAAATTTTCAAAATTATCAAAGGGTTCTCCAACACCCATGACTACTACGCTATTTATTTTAATATTTTCAAGGCTTTCCACAGTTAATATTTGAAGTATCATTTCAGCAACACTTAAGTTTCTAAGTTTCTTAAGTCTTCCACTTTCACAAAATAAGCACCCCATATTACATCCAACCTGAGAACTTATACATAAACTATTTCCATACTTATGTTTCATTAAAACTGTTTCTATACCACAGTTATCATCTAATTTAAATAAATACTTAACAGTACTTTTACTCTTTTCACTTTTATCTAAATTTAAAAACTTAATATAAAAATTATCTTTCAAAAAAGAAATTAAATTCTTACTTAAGTTACTCATCTTATCAAATTCATAAATTTTCTTCTTATAAATCCAATCCATTAATTGAAGAGCATTAAATTTTTTAAATCCATTTTCTACAATTAACTTTTCTAATTCTTCCAATGTGTAATCAAAAATATTTTTCATATATTTTAATTATACATCAAAAATTAAATTTTAAATATTAAAATTTTAAATTTATTTATTAATTCCATAACTAAGACTAACAGGATCTTTAAATAAAAATATTTTAGGAGGGAAATAACTGAATGTTAAATAGCAAATTATAATTGTTATTAATCCTATAACTGATAAAATTTTACATCTTTGATTTACTTTTCTAGATTTCATTATTTTATAAAATACAATTTGACCTATAATTACACTTATAATAAAATCTAAAATATCTAAAATAAGCATATCTTGAATAAAAAGCTGATATCCATAGAAAATTACTGAAATCAAAATCATCATTGTAAATATTGATAAGAAAATGAGCAATAAAAAAATTATGATTTTTACTTAGAGATTTATATTGTATAAGCATTAATATTAAAGCTGGAAATATAGCTAATTTAATATGTTCCCATACGCTTTCATTAACTGCAACAAAAATACCGATTATTTTATTATATCCAGACCATTCATATATAAAATGACTTAATGAACCTAATATAATGATAAATATAATATTAAATATTAACCATTTTTTCAATTTACTCATTTTTTTCGCCTTCTATATCATATACTCTTTCAGGATATTTTTCTAATTTTAAACTTTTTATATTCTTAAAACTTGAAATATTATAAGATTTTAAATCATAATTATTAAATATATAGAAAAACTTATCAATATAAAGGCCTCTTGTATTAGATATCCAGTAATCATTTTCAAATTTAATTTCACCTATTTTAGAAAAACCAGTTTCATCATCAAAACTAAATATAAGGTAGCTGTTACAAGCTTGAAATGCAATAAGATTCCTTGTAGTTGAAACTAATATAGCTTTATGATTATATGAGGCTTCAGACCACATACATTTATCACCTAAAGATAATTTATATTTTTCTTTTATATTTTTCTTATCTGTTATGTCAAACATAGATATCTTCATACCTGTAATTTTTCCTTCTTTATCAGCTTCCTTTCCAAGACCAAATAAGTATTTTTCATTATATATATGAAGATATTCTGAAAAACCAGGTATTTTTAATTTACTAATTATTACAGGTTTCTTTGGATCAGTTAAATCAACTGCAAAAAGAGGATCAACCTGCTTAAATGTTACAAAATAAACAATTTTCTCATCAAATCTAACAGAATATACTCTTTCTCCTTTAGCTAAATTTTCAATAGAACCAATTACATTTAAATCATTATCTAATACATAAAGATTATTCTTTGAATCTTCATTCCAGTCACTTACAGCAGTATTTTTATCATAAGATATCTTATAATCGTTACTTGTAGTCACTATTCTAAATGTATCATTATATTCATCCATTGAAAACTGATTAAGAATTGAACCATTAACACTACCAGTATCATCCAGTTTAACATTTCCATCATTTAAAGAGAACTTTAAAATATTAGTTTTACTTTTATAATAACCATTTTCTTCCACACTGTCAGAATCTGCTATATAAAGATTCTCAATACTGGAATATATCGTAGTTCCACTTCCAAATACTGATTTTTTAGATATAAAATCATCAGGTTCGTTTACATTTATACCGGTAATTACTATATACTGTGATGATTCAGGATTTGGAGCAATATAAATATCATCAATTGGAAAAATTTCTTTTTCTTCTATCTCAGTATATGGAATATAGTTTTCTGCTTCAGTGGACTTAAAATTATTATCATATAAATAATAATTAGTAACTAAATATAAATTATCATTAACCATCCTTGAAGATATGTAATTTCCACTCTGTGAGAGTTCATTTATCTTTTTTGGTTTTTCCTTATTACTAATATCAAAAATTACTGCTGCAGTATCTGATTTACCATACCAGGGGAAAATATCAATAGCCATATCAATTTCAGGAATAACTCCATTATAATCATAAGTATTAATACTTTTAATTGCAATAAGTTTATCATCTTTTAAATATATTTCCATAAATGCTGAATTACTATTATCACCAACTTCATGATGTTTAATAGATGATATTAATTTTAAATCACCATCATTAGCTTCAATTATATGTAATTTTTCATAAGATAATGCATATATATAATTTCCATCTGTCTTAATAATATCTGCTTCATCTACACCTAATACTTGAAGATTAGTATCAGAATAGTCTTTTTCTGAATCAGTTTTCATATCATTTGTTGCCATTTCATCTTTAAAAATATTCTTATTCATACTTTTTATTAAAGAATACATTTCTTTGTAATTTTGAGCCTTTTTTATTTCTGAGTAATTATTGTTATATGATTTATTAAAAAATGTATATAATATACTTATAATAATTATAAATATAATAAACAGTGTTAAAAGAATTTTCCTTTTACTATTAATTTTCTTAATATAGGTACCTCCTATTATACTATATATAATATATCATATTTTTAGTAATCTTTAAATATACTTAGTAAAACATTTAGGACATTCATTATGATGAACACAAACAATAGAATTACAGTTTTTACATTTCCATCTTTCTTCTTCGTTACTTAAAAACTTATCTATTCCCAAATTTTTAATGTATTCAAGGTTTTCAATCATACTCATATGATATTTAGTCTTATATCTTTTATCAAGTTGTTTTAGTCTTTGACAAGGATAACTTTCACATTCATAGCATAATTTAGACTTATTGTTTTGATTAACAGAACAGTTTCTAATTGTACATCTTTGACATGAATTTGGAATTAATTCCGTTTTACCTCTGCACCCTTCACACTTATTCTTTTCTCTTTGAAAAGCATAACACAAACTACAATTCATCCCACAGGGTGCTATAACACTTTCATTCATATATACTCCTTACTTAAACAAATTATATTCTCAATATGATGAGTATGTGGAAACATATCCACTGGATATACTTCATTAAATTTATATCCATTTTCCAACATTATTTTTACATCTCTTAACTGTGTATTTATGTTGCATGAAATGTAAATTATCTTTTTAGATTTAATTTCAATTAATGAATTTAAAAATTCTTTACTACATCCTTTTCTAGGAGGATCTAAAAATATTACATCAATTTTTTTATCTTTAAATTTTAATATTTCTTTTTGAACATCACCTAATATAAATTCAACATTATTAATATTATTCATTTTTGCATTGTATTTAGCATCATCAACAGCATCCTTAACTATTTCAATCCCATATACTTTATTTACATATTTACTTATATATAAACTAATACTTCCTATTCCTGAATATGCATCAATTACTATATCTTTTTTATTTAAACTGGCTATTTCAATAACTTTATCATATAACTTTTTTGTTTGTACTGGATTTACTTGATAGAATGACTTTGGACTTATCTTAAATTTAATATCACCCAATATATCATATATATATCCACATCCATATAAAATAAATTCTTGTGTCTTAATACTTTGAATAACTGTTGTAATATCAAATTCTTTTACCATAATATCAATTATCTCTTTTATTCCATTAATCTCTCTTACTTCACTTGCTATTATTATCATTATCTCATTTGTCTTAAAGCCCTCTTTTATAGTAATATAATTTATATCTTTATTCTTATATTCATTAAGTAAATATATTAATCTTTTTAATATACTGTTACTTTTCTTACTACATAAAATATTTTCATTAAAAGGAATAATCTCATTGGTATTATTTTTATAATATCCATATATTAATTTATCATTTTTAAATTCTACTGGTACTTGAATTTTATTTCTATAATGAGAATATTCTTCCATTCCAATAATATTATTTATCTTTATATTAAAATTTAATTTCTTAAAAGTATTTATTACAATATTATTTTTTATTTCTTTTTGATATTCATAAGAGATATGTGATAACTGATATGCATCATCAGAATTAGATTTAACACGATATTTGCTTGATTTTATTAATTCAATTACTTCACCATAACCATAATGTTTTCCTAATTTTATTACTCTTATTTTAGCAGTTTCATCTGTAATAAGATTAGGTACAAAGATAATAAAATCATTTATTTTACATACACCATATCCCTCATAGGATACATCTATACAAACAGTATCATAATATTCATTTACTTTAATCATAAATCTATAATATCAATTTTAAAAATTAAAAGCAATTATTCATTAAGAGTAATTGCTTTTTTTATATTTATAAAGTATCTACATTCACTATTGTCAGATCTGCTCTAACAGTAGTAACACCAACAAATATATCATCGCCAGTTGTATTTATTAATTGAATAGTAACTGGAGCATTTACACTTGCAGTAATATCCAATAATGCATTACCAGTTATTTGTTCAGTTACTGATGGTGAACTAGCAGTTATAGTTTCTCCTGTTGAAGTTACTATTGATAAGTCAATAGTTGTTGCCAGACCTGCTCCATCTGCTGAGAGCCACCAATCTATATAATATGTTCCTGATTCTGTAACTGTAATTTCTCCTGTAACAGTATCGTACGATATATTTGGTGAATTATCTGTTATGACAGTATCAAATATTACCGGATCACCATTAGGAATTGTTGCAACAGCTCCTTGTAATTGTACCTGAACTCCTTCAAGACCCTCTGATGCAAATATTATACTAATAGTAAAAGCAGCAAGAGCAAGAAGAGAAAAAATCAGTAATGGAATTAACAAAAAAAAGCTTTGACTTTTATTTTGGCAATTATCATAATGTGAATTATCAACTTGATTCATTATATTCCTCCTTTTTTCACACTTACTGTATTATATTAAAAACAACTTTTTTTAAGAATTACTTTTACCCTATTTGATATCAAGTAAACATAATGATATAATTAAACTAATAAAATTTATTATAAGGAGATGAATAATTTTGAAAAAAATATTTAAGTTCCTATTACTATTACTCTTTAGTTTTATAACCATTATAAGTATTTTAAATATGGAAGTGTCACTTACTGTAAATAATACTTTCTTTTCAGATAAGTATTTTAATAAAATTTTTGATTCAAATATAACTTCAGATAAGATAGAAGAAATTACATATGATTTCATTAATAATATGGAAGAATATTTTTTAAATGAAAATAAAGATTCAAGAGAATTAGAAAAAACAATTAATTCTTATAAAAAGGTATTAAATGATAATATTGATATTAATTGGTTAAAAGAAGAAATACCATTTATAATAAAAGATTCATTTAAATATTTAAGTGGAAATAAAAAAGATATGCCTGTCATTAACATAAAACCTATAAAAGATACTATTTTAAATGTTATTGCTGACCAAGTTATATTGAATGCTGGTAATATATCAAAAGATTTAAATAACTTTATAAAACTGTTTAAATCTGTTTCAGGTGAACTTTTAAAAGATGGAAAAGCTAATAGTGATGCTGTTAATTTACTTGTAAAGTCAGATATTGGAAAAAATTTAAAAATAGATAAAGAAACTGCTGAAAGAATAATAGAAAAAATTGCTACAATAAATGAAGATAATTCAAATGAAATAATTAAATTTGTTGTAAAAGAAATGATTAGTAGTAAAGTAAATATAAATGAAATGAATGATGAATTAGATTTAAACTTATTATTTAAAAACTTTTATGAAAATAATAATCCAATAGAAGCAACAAGAAATATTGTAGTTAATATTAAAACAAGTTATATTTTAACTTCATTCATCATATTAATAAGTTTAATTTTAATAATAACTTTTATTTCATATAATATAAAAAATATATTAAAATGGTGTGGAACATCATTTATAATAGCAGGTTTAATAAGTATTACTTCATATCAACTATATAAGAAAATCTTTGAAATATTAATTATAAATGCCCTGGACAAAATAAAAGATACTAACTTACTTCTAGTAAAGAATATTATTTCAGATTACATTAATGGAATAAGTAAATATTTCTTTATTCAATCAATAACTATAATTGTTTTAGGTATAATTTTAATAGTAATTAGTATTATTATAAAAAATAAAACTACAGATAAAAGAAACTTATTATTAAGATTTATAATAATATTCACTCTTATAATAGTATCTATATTAAGTTTAATTAACTTTATAAGAAATATTAAAATTGAAATAAAAGAATATAATGAAATAATTGAATCAGTCCCAAAGGAAATAAATATTAATCATGCTTTAGATGAAACATTAAATACTACATTATTTGAAGATACAAAAAAAGAATAATTAATAATTATTCTTTTTTATCATAACATCTAAAATTATATAAATTTAATTCATTCATATTGATTCCACCCACAAAACTTTTAACTTTCCAAGTATCTTTTTCCTCATATACCATCGCACCAAGTTCTTTAAGTACATTAGAATTATCTTCAAAATATATATCGAACTCAACAATATAGGCATTATCACCCTTACATAATATATTTATATTTTCTATACTAAAACTGTGAGATGATATATGAGTATTACTATTATTCTTAAAATAATCATATAACTTATCTTTTATATCTTTTGAAATCAAACTGTTATTACATAATTGAAATACAAAGTATATTATAAAGATTAATACTGTTATTAAACTATAGGTTATTAATGACTTAACACTCTTATTCATAATACCTCTTATCTTATTCAATTGTAACACAAAATAAAAGTTAGTACAAATTTATATTATTTTAATTATTTCTTTATTAAATCATATCTTACTATCGCTACTATAGTTGATATTTCAAAAAGGAAATCTCCAATAAATGCAGTATATGCTCCTACTAAAATATCAAATGTAGTATAAAAGAGCAAGAATATAAAAGTAAATAGTCTTACATATTTTTCATTTTTTTGTATTAACATCAATACAAAAGGTATACATGAAACTATAGCAAATAAATCTATCCAGTTTTGATAGAATAAACTTGATATAGTAATTGACCCTATTATCATTGTATATATAAGCCATAATGGTAATTTCTTTTCTTTCTTATCATATTTATAGTTTATAAAAGTTTCTATTGCCATTATTGTACATGTTATAACTCCACTATAAGATTCTAATAAATAAAAACTAATAATGAAAAATAAACATGCAATTATATAAGAAATAAGAATATCTTTTTTCTTCTTTAATTGAATTCCTATAATATTAGTTCCTGTTGCAAAAGCACCAAATATTTGAGCAGGTATATTCATAAAATCTCCTATTTAATTATATATGTTTCCGGTATCCAAGATCTTGTTTTTCTCCAGTCTTCATTTATTGCTTGTTCCCATGTCTTATTATTTAATATAACTTCTAGTGCTAAATTTGTAGCCTTATGAGTTACTAAAGCAATGTGTTTTCCATCATAATTAGCAAGTAAATAGTTACAGAAATCTCTCATTCTTTTTTCAACATCAGTTAGACTTTCTCCATTAGGAAACTTATCATAAATATGCTCTATATATTTTACTAAATGACTATCTTTACCATTAAAGTCTCCATAATTACATTCCCTAGTTCTTTCATCCTGTATTATTTCTTTCTTATCTTCAAAAATCTGTTTAGCAGTTTCAATAGATCTACTAAAATCTGAAGTAAATACTAAATCATAATCTTCAATATTTATCATTTCTTTAGTTTTTTTATTTTGTTCAATTCCCCTTTGTGATAATTCTGATATTTCTCCCATATACCATCCTGTTGATATGTGTGCATCATTACTCAAGGTAGCTCCATGAGCAAAATAAGTTACTTTAACCATTATAATTCTCCTTACTAATATCTTGGAAGACTATCTAAATTATCTCCACTTCTTTCATTACCAATAGTAGATAAGTAATCATTTCTCACTACTACTAAAGAACCTAGTTTATATGAACCATCAGTATTTCTAGTAGCAGTATAAACCTTAATATCATTTTTAATATCCTCTATTACATTATCAATTGTCTTCTCATAAATAATTCTTGAATCATTTAATGAAGTAATATATCTTACTGAATTTATTGATCCTTTAGGCTGATATGTTGCAATTATGTAATATTCCATTTCCATATTCTTATTCTCCTTTTTAATTTTATTATAACTTTATTATATTAACTTTTAATATAAATTACAATTATTAATTATAAAAGAGTACTAATGTACCCTTTTATAAGTTCTTACTATATTCTCTTTTTTAATAGGTGCAGTATTATAAACCTTCTTTGTTCTTTTAAAATTTATTCCACATTGAAATCCCTTATAATCTCTTAGAACATCAGTATAACCTACTGAATCACAATAAGGTAATAAAGAACTTATAGCACTCACAATACCTAATAACCTTATATAACTATTTTTACTTTTCATAATAATATTCCTTTTTATTTTTGTCTTTTTAATACTATTTCAGGATATTCATATTCAAAATTTGATTTTTGATTGCTATAATATATAGATTTATTTACCATATCATTATCTTTTACAGAATTTCCATCATATCTTGACATATCTCCAGCAGATTTTATAAATTTACAGGCAGTTTTATATCTAGTTCTTATTAAATTGATATTCTCGAGAATGTCTCTTTCCATTTTACTTAATTGTTCGCCAGTATTCTTTTTATTAATTATAAATTCTTCTAATGTCATAA
>CAZMCS010000019.1:10841-15044 GCA_964565085.1 uncultured Muribaculaceae bacterium
CTTAATTGTTCGCCAGTATTCTTTTTATTAATTATAAATTCTTCTAATGTCATAAATTCCTCCTAATACATGTTAATTATATCATACTATCAACAATATTTCCTTTTATTTTAAAATCATGGAATTATAGTTTTCTAATATAAATTCACCATCATTTAAAACCGAAAACTTCATATTATGCTCTAATTCATACATTCTTATTTTTTGTTTTAATTCATCAGATATTTTATTATAGTGCGGAAAAATATAATGCTCAGTAATATTTAATCCTTCATATGAATCTAAAAATATATCGTATTTCTTCTTAGTTCCTCTTTTTATTACATATGCCCATTCTAAATCATCAGCTAAAAACATTGCTCCAGCGCTTTCTCCAATATAAATACCTTTTTCTAAGAATTTTGTTATATATTCTTTGAAATTAGTTTCTTTATTTAAATCAATAAGAGGTTTTAAATCACCACCAAGTACATATAAAATATCATAATTTAAAATTTCATTTATATTATTTTGATTTACATCTAAAACATCAGCAGTTAATGCTCCTACTTTTAAAAAGTTTTCTTTAACATTATCTCTAGCAATATAATTTCCAGAGCCTTCTGGCGCTGCGTTAGCAATTATTAAAACTTTTCTACCTTTAGATATCGCTAAAAATAACTCTTTCATTTCATTTGATACATAATTATTTATATCATTAAATCCACTTGAAGTTAAAATTATATTAAAATTTTCCAATTAAATCACCATTGTTAATTATATCATATTTTATAAATTAAATAAAAAACTATAAATACTAATGTTTATAGTTCTTTCCATATATCTTTACTTTACCATTATCAACTACTATAAATGAATTATCTGGTAATCCTATTATTGGAACTTTTTTACTCCACTTTTTATTTTCTGATACTTGTTCTTTATTTTTTACATCATAATGAGGATCTATTGTAATATCTACTAAACCAAGTGCATTATAAACTCTTGTTTCTGGATAATCTTCATCCTTACAGCAAAATGCTATTTTACATTGATTCATTGAACCAGCTGATACTCCAATGACAATACCTTTAAATTTTTTTATAATCTTATCTAAATTATTATCTTTAATATAACTTAATTGAATAAATGGATCTCCTCCAGTTAAATATATTACATCAGCACTCTTTAATATTTCTATAGCTTTTTTACCAGTTATTCTATTATCTAATAATTTAAAAGATTCTATATTAGATATTTCTTTAAATATACTTACTGTAGAAGGATACTTATCATTTCCTTCATAAAAATACATATCACTTTTATTAGTGTTAATATCTGCTCCAATACCAACTAATACTTTAGCATTCACTAAATCTTGTTTTAATAATTTTTTTGCAGTTTGATTTATATTTCCACTAAATAAATAATTTTTCATAATAGTCTCCTTATATAGTTTTATATAATATTTTATTTATAATTAATTTTTAATAAAGAATTATATAAATCTGCTATTGTATTATATTTATTCATATCTTCAGGATAAATCCAATCATATTCGGTGTGTTCCCAATTTAATATTATATTAGGTTTTTTTGATAAAACAAATAATACAGGATAAATAACCCATGTAATATCATCAGTAAATTCATAAACTTCTCCTTTATGAATTTCAGTTATTAAACTTCTATTAATTCCTGTTTCTTCTTTTACTTCAATATATGCTTTTTCATCTATATCAATCAATTCATCTAGATATCCAGTTACTGTGCTCCATTTTTCTTTACCATTTCCAACTATATCACTTCTTTTTAATAATAGAATTTTATCTTCATATTTTAAAAAACAAGTTAATATAGGTCTTCTATTAGATTTTGAATAATCTATTCTTCCATCATCAAACTTAGGCAAAGTATTATAAAAATCTTTTACTATTTTTTGTATATCTATTTTATCATTCATAGTGATTACTCCTATTTTATAAATTATATCACAACAATTAATATTATCCTATTTTAGGATAATATTGTTTTAATTGTCTAACTGCATTTTCATATTTTATTGAATCTCTTTTTATTCCAAGCAATGCTTGTATTTCTTTATCACTATAACTTTTTAAACAAAGATTTATAAAATTATCTAGTAAAGAAATATTACCTACTGTTAATAATCCTTTAGCATAATTAATTCTTTCATACATATCAGGATCTATTTCTTTCATTAAATTACACATTTGTATTAATGCTTCTTTTTTATCTTCAAGTTTATCTTGAAAGAAATCTTTAATTTTGATAGCCTTATCATATGTATCTATACGAACTAGTGCTTCTAGTTCATCTTTATCAATAATCTTTAATTCACGAACTAAAGAACTTTTTTTATATGGATATCCTTTATCTTTTTCATTGTATCCTTTTGTAATATAATGAGTAATATCATCATCATACATATAAAAAGGTTTTAATTTAATTTCTTCATGTTCATCGTTATTCCACAATTGTAAATTAAAGATTTCACCTCTTTTCATTTGAACTCTTAAAGACATAATTGTTTTTAAATTAATTGAATAATCTAGCATAGAACTACATTTACATGCTTCATTCAATTTAGAATGAGCATAATAATCAATTATAAATACTCCAGAATAAAGTTTTTCATTTTCTGATATATAATAATTAATGAGTGTATTAGAATCTCCTGTTGTATAAAATGCGTCCATAGATCCAAATTCTGTTACTGCACTCATATAAACTTCATGCTGTCTATGATTAACATGATTTCTATAATTAAGCTTTCCTACTTCTTTAGATTCTGAATTTAAAATTTTTAATTTATCACTACATGATACATTTATTTTTTCTTCAACAGATAAGCCAAACACACTTAAAAATACCTTTGCCGCCTTAACATCATTTTCATCGAACATTATTAATCTCTCCCTACTACAATTATATCTCTTTTATATAAAAGAGATATCTTTTATAATATCTTTTGTATCTTGTATTAAAAATTTAACATCATTTAATCCAATATTTCCTTTAAATAAATTATGTTCTTTATTAACTTTTACAATTTGATTATATAAGTCTTCACATTCTGCATTTCTTACTTTTTCTACTGTATCATATTTAGTTAATGCAAGAGTAGTGGCAAACAAAGCACTAACATATCTTAATCTTGTTAAATCACTTAATTTTGCTAAATGAATAACAGTTTCTTCTTTTTCATTAAGTTCTTTACATAATTTATTAATATCATTTATTTTAGAAAAATAATCATATAAATCTTTTGATGTATTTATACCTAAATTAAATAGTGTTTCCTTTGTTTTTATATCTATAGTAATATAATCTTCTAATTTTCTTTCTGGTGGTATATGACTATTAATTTCACGTCTTAATACTATAATATATTTCTCAGGTATTCCAAATTTCTTTGAAATAATTAAATCATTTTTTTTATTTTTTAAAATTAATCTTAACTCGTCCATATTATGTATATTATTTTCCTTAAGTATTTCAAATCTTTTTTCAATATCTTCTCTTAATACTCTAAAACTTGGAATTAAATAATTATTAATAATCATTTTCTTATAATCATCTAGTGATACTTTTGATAAATCTTTATAATATGCCATGTTTACTTCCTTTAATACTTTTATATTATTATAACACACTTATGAATTTCAAAAGAAAAATATCGTTACATCATTTAAAAAAATGATAAGTTTATTATCATTTTAAATTACATTATTATATTTTAGGATAAACTTGTTTTAACTGTCTAATTGCATTTTCATATTTTATTGAATCTCTTTTTATTCCAAGCAATGCCTGTATTTCTTCATCACTATAACTTTTTAAACTAACATTTATAAAATTATCTAATAAAGAAATATTCATTGTTGCTAATAGTACTTGTGCATATTCTATTCTACCATACATATTAGGATCTATTTCTTTCATTAAATTACCCATTTGAATTAATAGTTCTCTTTTATCCTGACAGGTTTCTTTATTAAAACCAATTTTATCTTGATAAATATTGTTAATTTCAAGTATTTTATTATATTCTTCAGTAATTGAAAACGCTTTTAATTTTTCTCTCTTTTCTCCATATTCTACTATACAAGAATATTTTCGATATGGATAACTTCCTTTATCAACATCCCATTTTCCTGTTGTAATAAAATGAGTAATATAACCATTAAGTGAATCAAAAGGC
>CAZMCS010000020.1:0-14196 GCA_964565085.1 uncultured Muribaculaceae bacterium
ACTAACTGGTCATACGTATGTTGTATTAGGTAGTTGTAATTCAATATACGCATTTAATGGAAAATACGCTATTACCTAAAAATAGTCAGGTTATTGCAAATTCAACAGTTATAGGAAAAATTTCAACTGGTAAAGGAGATGTGTGTTCAGGTGGAACACACCTTGATTTAAAGATATATAATTATGCTAATAAACATTATTATAATCCTTCGGTATTTACTTATGGAATTATAAATGGATTAACTGACATACCTGTTAGTAGTTATATTAGAGGATATAGAGGAAAGAAAGGCGCATCTGGCTACGATTCTATGTGTAATTATAAATGTTAGGAGAGATTTTATGAAAAAAATTATTATTATTTTACTGCTTTTATTATTATGTGGTTGTAATATTAATTATGATTTATATATAACAAAAGATTTGAACTTTACAGAAAAGATTTCTTTTAATGGATATAACTATGATGATTTAGGTGAAGATGATGAATTTATAAAAGAATACTTTGGTAGTCAAATAGAGTATTACGAAAACTATGATCTTATTGAAAATGTTTCAAGAAAAGGAAATTTTGAAGTTGTTGTTAAAAGTAAGACTGATTCTTCTGAAGAATTTCTTAAATTAGAAAGTCTAAATGCTGTTTATAATGATAACGAAATTTATTTAAATGAAAATGGCAATTATGTATTTTCTTTAAAACGAGTAGAGATGATGGAAGAAGAAGCTTGGGATGATCCGATAAATTTTAACATATTTGAAATTTTTATTTACTCAGAAAAAAAGATTATTAATTCAAATGCAGATAAAATCAGATCTAATAAATATATTTGGGAAATGCAAAATTCAATAATTAAAGACATATATTTTGAACTTACAGATGAAAACGCTTTTATTATTCCGTCGTTTATATGGTTTATTCTAGTATTTTTACTAATAGGATTATTAATTTTATTATTGAGAAAAAAAGCAAAAAAAAGTAATGAAATATAATAATTCTTATTGTATAATATAAATATGAGGTGCATTTATGAAATTAAAATTTAGAGCTGAACCAAAAGATATAATAATATTTTTAATATTTAGTGTCTTTCTCTTATATATAGTTGCAATAGGAGTAGTAAATTTAAATTCGTTTTCTACTAAGGGAGTTTTTAGTGGTTGGGATCCTTTTCCTGCTTTTACCCTTGAATTTTTGCCAACAACAATTGTGTTTTATGTTATGGCTTTAGTGGGTTCTGTGTTAAGTGCTTCTTCTAGATTCTTTGAAAGAGAAGAAGGTTTTGGTTTAGTAACAACTAAAAAAGAAGATAAAGGATATACAAGATGGATGGAAGAATCAGAAATGAAGAAAGCTTATGATATTAAAAGAATTAAATTAATTGATGAAAATATTGATGCTTCTGGAATACCTATCATTAATGATGGCAAACATGCATGGGTAGATGATGGAGAAAATCATACTTTAATCGTTGGAGCATCAGGCTCAGGTAAAACTTACTGTATAATGTTTCCTTTAATAAAACTTTTAGGTAAAAAAGGTGAAAGTATAATAGTTACTGATCCTAAAGGCGAACTTTATGAAGGAACTGCAAATTTTTTAAGAAGTAAAGGTTATAAAGTTCTAATTATTAATTTTAGAGATCCGGCTCACGGAAGTGCATGGAACCCATTTAATTTACCTTATAAATTATATAAAGAATCATTAACTGATAAGACAAAAGATTGGTTAAGAGATAAATCGATTGAACTTTTGGAAGACTTAGCTGGTAATATATCAAAAGATTTAAATAACAAAGATAATCCATTTTGGGAAAGTTCTGCATCCAGTTATTTTACAGGACTAGCTCTTGGACTGTTTGAAGATGCCAAAGAAAGTCAAATAAATATTAATAGTATAAACTATATGGCATCCATTGGAGAAACAAGATTAGGTCCTAATAATGACTATTTAAAAGAATATTTTAGAATGAAAGGTGACAGTTCATTAGCTTCAATAAATGCTTCTGGTATAGTTAATGCTCCATCTGAAACTAAAGGTGGTATAGTTTCTACATTTAAAGATAAAATTAGAATTTTCTCTTCACGTGAAGGTATGAGTGAATTACTCTCTCATAGTGATTTTGATTTAAGAGATATTGGAAAAGAAAAGACAGCTTTATTTATTAAAATTCATGATGAAAAAACAACTTATCACAGTTTAGCAACTGTTTTAGTAAAACAAATATATGAATCATTAATTGATGTAGCTAGTGAACAACCAGGCTTAAAATTAAAATATAGAACTAATTTTATATTGGATGAATTTGCAAATATGCCTGCGCTTAAGGATGTGGAATCCATGATTACTGCATCTCGTAGCAGAAATATAAGATTTGCATTTGCAATACAAAACTTTTCTCAATTAACTAAAGTTTATGGTAAAGATGTTGCTGAAACTATTAAAGGTAACTGTGGTAACTTGGTTTTCTTGATTACAACCGAACTTGCTGCTTTAGAGGAAATAAGTAAACTTTGTGGCGAAATAAAACCACCTAAGGCAAAGGATGGGCAGCCTAAAGATCCGATAAGACCACTTGTAACAGTAAGTGATCTTCAACAGATGAAGAAATTTGAAGTTTTAATTAAAAGGTTTAGGAATATGCCATTTAAAACAAAGTTAACTCCCGATTTTAAGATAGAGTGGGCTATTCCAAAGGAACCAAGTGAATATCCAACCAGAGAAATTAAACCAGTTGATGTGTTTGATATAAAGAAATTTGTTGATGACAAGCGCAAGGAATTAGGTTTAGATAATATGCCCCCATTTGGTGGAGGGATGGGAGGTTTTCCTCCTGGATTTAATCCATTTGGACCTTCGCCTATGGCTGGAGGAGGTAAACCTCTAGGGTCAATATTCCCTGAAAAGGATGTTCCTAAAGGAATGCCAAATAATAATTTAAATATAGATGATTTGGTTAAGCGACTTGATGAAAAAATTGCTGAACTAGAAGCAGAAGAGGCTGCAGAAAAAGCTAAACAGGAAGAGGAGAAACCCAAAGTAATTGAACCTGTTATAGAAGAAAAAGATAATCCTGAATTAGAAAGTAAGTTAGAAGACTTTAAGAAGAAAGTAAAGAATGGTATTTCTTCAGAGTTAAAACCAAAAATAAAAGAAAAAAAAGAGAAGGAAGAAATTGAAAAGCCAAAAATAAATGTAGATGCAGATAGTATAATAGTTGATGATAATGTAAAAGATGATGAATTCTTTGATGATTTCTTTGGAGAGGACGAGTAGTTCTCTTTTTTAGTTAAATGTAAATACTCTGTCTAATTTTAAGAATATATTATATTAGGTGTTAAATTATGAATAAGATTAAACTTTTTTATTCTTCAATAGAAGGTAAAAAAATAATAGATGTTCAAGACAGAGTGGAATATGATTTATCTCATATTCCAGGTTCTATAAATATACCTTATGATGAATTAATTAATAATTATAGAGTTTATTTAAATAAATGTGATACATACTATTTATATTGTAAAAGTGGAAGATTAAGTAAAAGAGCATCTATTGTATTAAATTTTTTAGGATATAATACTTTTGTGCTAGAAAAATGATTATATATATATTATAATTATTTAGAGGTATTTGTTAAATGGATAAGCTACATGAACTCTTAATTAGTTTAATTAATTCTATTGGTGTATTTGGGCCAGTATTAGTATGTTTTATAATATTCTTTGAATCTATATTACCATTTATTCCCTTGTCAGTTTTTATAACTATAAATTTCTTGGCATTTGGAAATGTTGTAGGTTTTATTTTATCATGGATTTTTACTATTATGGGGTGTATTATGTCTTTTTACATATTTAGAAAAGGTGTTCAGGTAAAATTTAATAAAATAATAAAAAATAAAAAAACATTGGAAAATTTTATGCTTAAGTTTAAAGATATTTCTTTAGGAAGTTTAGTTGTATTAATTGCTATACCATTTACGCCAGCATTTTTAGTTAATATTGCCGCAGGATTATCTAAAATGAAGTTTAAAAAATTCTTAGTGGCTTTAATTATTGGTAAAGTTTCTATTGTATATTTTTGGGGTTATATAGGAAAAAGTTTAGTAGAAAGTTTTCAAGAACCTATGCTTCTTCTTAAAATAGGAGTAATTGTAGTTGCAACTTATTTAATTTCAAAATTAGTAAATAAAAAATTAAGTTTATAGTATTTATATGATAAAATAGAATTAGGTGATAGTATGGAGTACATTATTATAGGAATATTAGGTGTAATACTTGTATTAATTGTTATTTTATTGTTTAAAGGCGTTAATGAAAGCAATATTACTGAAAGACTTGGTAAGATAGAAACAAATTTAACAAAGGCTATTGGTGAATTTAAATTAAAGTTTTCAAGTGATTTAACCAAAGATTTTAATACTTTAAATGATAGAATAGAAAATAAACTTAATATGATTAATGAAAAAGTTAATGAGAGACTTGAGGTTAATTTTGAGAAAACAAATAAAACATTTTCAAATGTTTTGGAACGTCTTGCTAAAATAGATGAAGCTCAAAAGAAAATAGATAGTTTAAGTAGCGATATTGTTTCTCTTCAGGGAATACTTACTGATAAGAAAAGTAGGGGTATTTTTGGTGAAGTTAATTTAAGATATATTCTTGCAAGTATTTTTGGAGATAAAAATGATAAAATTTATAAATTACAATATACTTTAGATAATAAAACAATTGTAGATGCTATTATTTTTGGTCCAGAGCCTTTAGGTACTATAGGTATTGATTCAAAGTTTCCTTTAGAAAACTATAGACTTATGGTTGAAAAGGGAATAGATGAATCTTTAAGAACTGCAAGAGAGAAGATGTTTGAAAGTGATGTAAAAAAACATATAGATGCTATTAGTATGAAATATATAATACCAGGAATTACTACAGATCAAGCTATAATGTTTTTACCAGCTGAAGCTATATTTGCAGAAATTAATGCATATCATCCAAATATTATAAAATATGCACAAGAAAGAAGAGTATGGATAGCATCGCCAACAACTCTTATGAGTCTTCTTACAATCATACAATCAGTTCTTATGGGACTAGAACGTGATAAGTATACTAGTATAATACATGATGAATTAAGAAAGTTAGGAATTGAATTTGATAAATATAGATCAAGATGGGATAAATTATCAAGAAGTATTGATACAGTGAGTAAAGATGTAAAAGATATAAATACAACGACAAATAAAATTACTAAAAGATTTGATTCTATTAATAATGTAAAGATTGAAAATAAAGATGAGATAGAATAATCTCATTTTTTATTTTTATAATATATATTCTTTAGAAATAAAAGTCCAAAGCCTAAAAAAACAAGTGAAAACAAAAACTCTAAAACTCCTTCTTTAAAACTTTTTGCTGTTGTAAGTATCACATATTGAAAGAAAATACAAAATCCAAACCAATAAATTAAAAATATTGTTTCAAACAGTTTTACAATAATTTGATTATTTTTAATTTGATTTTCTTCTACATCTGGTACATATCCGTATTTATTAATTTTTATTTTTATAATTAAATTTTTTATAATTGCATAGGCAATTACTATTAGAAAAGGTAAAATAATAATTCCTAATATGTCAATTGTTTTTATGATATTTATAATTAAAATTATTATAAGAATTAAAGGAAATATATATACTATTGTTTTAATTACTAATGTAATATAAATTAAAAAAGTATTTTCAGATGACTCTCTATAAATTTTATTTTTTTTTGATTTTTTAATTACAATAGATACAATCTCTTTAATTCCAACAAATATAAAAAGTATTGGAAAAATTATAACGAAACCCACATTTTTAAAAACATCTATTATGTTATATGTATTTCCAAAAGAAGCTATAGAGTAATAAGTTAAAAAACCTAATAAAAAATCAAATATAATTGAAATTATAGTTAATAACTTTTTTCTTTTATTGTTATTTGAAAGTCCTAAAAAAATAATCATTGAAATGAAAATTAGAATTGATCCTATTAAAATTTGAACAAAGTAGTTTTCTTTAATGAAAACAGATTCACTGTAATTATTAGGATTATATTTTATATCTCTTAGAGTACCATAGATTGGAATTATAGAAGTTCCATATTTAGTTTTAATAATATATTTTTCTCCATCTATTTCATATTCATAAATTAATTTATAGTTTTCACTTGCATGAGAATAAGATTCGCTTTCTATAAAAATTGCTTTTGTAGTAATATAATCCTTTGTTTTTTTAGTTATATTATATGAATTTATAAAGTTATTAAATAAAATTATGAAACCTATTATTAAAAATATTATTGAAATAATTTTTCCAAAAGTTTTTATTTTATTTAATTTCTCTTCTGCTAATTGATTAAAATAATTAATTTCATTCATTTATTAATACCTACTATATATAAATTATATTATAAAATTAAACTTTTGTCATTTAATAAAAAAAATCAATCTTTATTTTTTACTATAAATGTAATATAATAAAATGGGTGATTACATGTGAAGAGTGACATTAATTTTAGAAGTTTAGAAGAACTTTATCAAAAAATAAAGCCCGCGTTATATTCAAAAGTGCTTGAAATAAAAAGAATTAAGATAGATTATATAAAAGAAGAAGATATATGGAATTATTTAGCTGAACATGATTGGAAAGAAAGAAGAAATTTAACAATGGCGGATATGGTAAATGATATACTTACTCTTGATAATGATATAATAAAATCTTATGTTTTAGATTTCTTAAAAAATGAATCTAGAAATGTAAAATATGATGAAGACTTTTTGTAGGAGGACATTATGAAGAAATTAATTAGAATTAGTATAATAACAGTAATATTATTGTTATTTACTATTTTATGTTTTAAGACGGTATTAAAAAATATAAGTTATGGAATTGATTTACAGGGTGGATTTGAAGTTATTTATAAAATAGAACCTTTAGTAGAAGATAAAACGTTAACTGAAAATGATTTAGATAAAACATATAAAGCAATTACTAATAGAATAGATACACTAGGTGTGAGTGAACCTGTAATAACTTTTGAAGGTAAAGATATTTTAAGAATTCAGTTACCTGGAGTTAGTAATGAGGAAGAAGCAAGAGAAAGAATTAGTACAACTGCAGTACTTAGTTTTAGAGATGTAGATGATATTTTACTTATGACTTCTGAAATACTTGGTAATAATGGAGCATCTGTTGATAAAGATCCTGAGTCCTTTAAGCCAGTTGTAAAACTTGATATTAAAGACAAAAATGCATTTTATGAAAATAGTAAAAAGATAAGTCAAAGAGAAAATGAAGAAAATAGAATAGTTATATGGCTTGATTTTGAAGAAGGTGTAGACTCTTTTGATAAAAGTAAGGAAGATTGCGGAAAAGAAGGAAATATGAAATGTATTTCTGCTCCATTTGTACATGAGGCTTTAAATGAGAGTTCTGTAATAATAGAGGGTAACTTTACTTCTAAAGAAGCACAATATTTAGTTGATTTAATAAATTCTGGAAGTCTTCCAACAAAATTAGTTGAAGAAAGTACACCAAGAAGTGTATCTGCTTCTTTTGGAAGTGAAACAATTAATAAGGCAGCTATTGCTGGATTAATAACATTTATCATAATAACTTTATTAATGACTATTAAATATAGATTATCTGGCTTTATAAGCAGTTTATGTTTAATTGTTTATTCATTACTTGTATTTTTCTTCTTTAATGCAATTGGAGGAGTTCTAACAATAACAGGCATTGCAGCACTTGTACTGGGTATTGGAATGGCTGTTGACTCTGCAGTACTTTCAATTGAAAGAATAAAGGAAGAAGCACAGGAAAATAAAAATATGATAGGAGCGTTTAAGGAAGGTGCCAAGAAAAGTTTAGTAGCAATTATAGACGCCAATATAACAACACTTTTAGTTGCCATAATCCTTTACATATATGGTGAAAGCGCTGTAAAAGGTTTTGCAACTATGTTAATTATTACTATATTTGTTACTATATTGACAATGGTTGTTATGAATAGAATCCTTTTAAAAGAATTTATAAAAACTGAACTTTTTAAAGATAGAAAAACAATGTTTTTAGGCAGATTTAAGAAACAAAATAAATTTAATTTTATTAAAACAAGTAAATATCAGATATTAAGTTCATTAGTAATAATATTTATTGGAATTATTCTGGTATTCACTAATAAGATTAATCTAGGCATTGATTTTAGTGGAGGAACTAATATTAATTTAATTAGTGAACAGAAAATAGATTTTAAAGAAGTTAAAGAATATTTAGTTGATTATGAAATAGTAGATTACAATACTTATTTAAATACAGATAAAGAAGGTTATATTAGGCTTAATACTATATTAAATTCAAATGAAGAGTTAAAAGTAAAAGAAACACTAAAAGAATTAAATTTAAATACATCTATAAGCGAAATTAGTACTCGTGTTACTAAAAATTTAACACACAATGCAATACTTAGTCTTGTAATTGCATCAATAGCAATTATTATTTACATGACTATTAGATTTAATATAAATTATGCAATTTCTGGACTTCTTGCACTCTTACACGATATACTTATTACTATTGCCATATTTATTATTTTTGGACTCGAGTTTAATTTTATTATAATAGCAGCACTTTTAACAATAATTGGATATTCAATTAATGATACTATAGTTATATTTGATAGAATAAGAGAAAATAGAAATAGAATTTATAAAAATAAAATAAAGGACGAAAAAGATTTAGTTGACTTGGCAAATTTAAGTACTAATGAAACATTAAGTAGAAACATTCAAACTTCACTTTCCACTGTTGTAGCAGTAATAGTGTTATTAGCACTTGGAATAAACGAAATTCATACATTTAATATTTCAATGTTCATAGGACTAGTTGCAGGTACATTTTCAACTTTATTTATGGCACCTAGGATTTGGATGTATTTGGAAATTAAAAGATTTAAAAATCCAGTTAAATATGAAATTGATGAAGAATTAGAGGAAAAAAGTATTAAAGGAATAAACTCATAAAGGGGAGGATGATAATGAAATATGAAGAATTAAGAAAGAAATTAAGTTCATATATGAACTTAGAGAGTTTAGAATTAATTGATGAATATTATAAAACAGCTCAAAAAATATATAAAGGGATGTATAGAGATACTGGAGAGGATTACATTTGTCATTCAATTGAAATAGCTAATATGCTTGCTGAACTAGAAATGGATCCAGTTACAATAGGTTGTGCTTTAATACATGAGGGTATTACTTTAGAAAAAGTAGATTATGAAGATATAAAAGAAAAATTTGGAGAAGAAACAGCAGTAATACTTAATAATATTTCTAAGATTAGTCATTTAAAAAGAACATTTAAGAACGAAAATAATAAAGAGAAATATAGAAGAATAATAGTTGGTCTTGCAGAAAATCCAAAAGTTTTATTTATTAAGTTTGCTGATAGACTTCATAATTTAAGAACAATATATGTACATGATTCAGCACATCAAAAAGATGTTATAGATGAAACTCAGAACGTTTACATCCCTATTGCGCACAGACTTGGAATGAAAATGATAATGAGTGAACTTGAAGATTTATGTTTGCGTTATTCTGAACCTGAAATGTATCAGGAAATTTTAGATAAAATAAATGTTTCGAAGCAGGAATTAGAAGAATGCTTAGAATTAATGAAAAATGAAGTCTCTGAAATGCTTTTTGAACACAATATTAAATTTAAAATATTAAGTCGTGTTAAAAGTGTTAGAGGTATATATAATAAACTTAAACTAGGCAGAAAATGGGAAAGTATATATGATTTACTTGGAATTAGAATCTTGGTTGATAAAGTAGAAGAATGTTATCTTGTTTTAGGTTATATTCATTCAAAGTTTAGACCTATACCTAAAAGATTTAAAGATTTTATAGCAAATCCAAAGCCAAATATGTATCAAAGCGTTCATACTACTGTTTTTGGTATTGAAGGGAAGACATATGAAATTCAGGTTAGAACTTATGATATGGATGAAATTGCAGAGCACGGTGTAGCTTCACACTGGTCATATAAAGAAAAAGCTGATGGGAATATAAAAAATTCTTTAGAGTCAAGACTAGATACTTTTAGAGCATTAATAGATGCAAATGACAAGGAATCTAATTTAGAGTTTTTTAGTAATTTAACAAAAGAATTAAAAAAGAATGAGATATATGTATTTACTCCTAAGGGAGATGTAATAGAATTGCCTGTAGGATCAACTCCAATTGATTTCGCATATAAAATACACTCTGAAATTGGTAATACTACTGTAAGTGCAATGGTAAATGGAAAAATAGAAAAAATAAATTATGAGCTTGAAGATGGAGATATAGTATCTTTAAATACTCAAAGTGGTAAAGGTCCAAGTAAAAATTGGTTGACTTTTGTAAAAACCGACACTGCAAAGGGAAGAATTAAATCATATTTCTATAAAAAAGAAAGAGAGAGATTTATTTCTATTGGAAAAGAAATGTTAGAACTAGAAGCAAAAAAAAGAAAAAAGAACTTAAATGATTTATTAAATAATTATCCACTCGAAAAATTATTAAAAGAATTAAAAGAAGATAGTATTGAAGATTTATATTTTTCTGTCTATACTTTAAAATATATTTCTACTAATATTTTAAATAAACTTGATGGAACTAATGAAGAAAAGAAAGAACAATTAAATAAAGGTATTTATCCTACAACTAAAACAAAAACTCCTCTTGTTTTAATTGGAGACTATCCAGATATCATGACTTCAATTGCATCTTGCTGTAATCCTGTATTTGGTGAAGAAATAATAGGTTATGTAACTAAAGGATATGGAATAAAAATTCATTCTAAGAATTGTAAAAATATAGATAAGAGTAATAAAAGATTAGTTGAAGTAAAATGGAATAATGAAACTGATAGTAAATACAAAGTAATTTTAAACTTGTATATTGATAATTCTCAAGATAATTTATTAGAAATAATTACTATTGCGAATAAATATGATATAAATATTGATTCTATGAACTTTGTTCGTAAAAATAAATTTAATGCTTATTATGAAATAATTATAAGAGTAAAAAATATAAATTTATTAGAAAGTTTTGTATCAGATTTAACTAAAGTAAAATATATAAGTAAATTAGAAAGAGTTGGTAATAGTGAGAGTATTAATTCAAATAAGTAAAAATAGTAATGTAAAGATAAATAATGAAATAAAAGGTCAAATTGAATCAGGTATGGTAATTTTTGTAGGTTTTGCTGAGAGAGATTCTAATTTAATAGTAGATAAAATGATTGATAAAATAATTAATTTAAGAATCTTTAAAGATTTAAATGGACTTAGTAACTTAAATTTAAATGATATAAAAGGAAGTGTATTGAGTATAAGTCAGTTCACATTATATGCAGATGTAACTAACGGAAGAAGACCCAGTTTTGTAAAAGCACTTAATCCAAAAGAAGCTTCAGAGTTATATAACGAATTTAATAATAAGTTAAAGTCATTAGGAATAAATGTTCAAACAGGTATCTTTGGAGCAGAAATGGTAGTTAATATCGTCAATGACGGACCATTTACAATACTTCTTGATAGTAAAGAATTATTTAAATAAAAAACTATTTCTTTTTAGAAATAGTTTTCTTTTTTAATAAGTCTCTAATTTCTGTTAGCAATAATATCTCTTCCGCTTTTTTTACTTTTTGATTTTTTACTCTAAATTTATTTAGAATCTTAACTGCAATAAATATACAAAAAGAGACTATTAGAAAGTTTACAATATTTTGAATAAAGACACCATAATTAATTACAGCTTCTCCAATAGTAAAATTATATCTTGTAAAATCAATTCCCCCAATTAAGACTCCAAATAAAGGCATTATAACATCTTCTACCAATGAAGTAACTATTTTACCAAAGGCAGCTCCTATAATAACACCTATTGCTAAATCTATTACATTTCCTTTTGAAATAAACTTCTTAAATTCTTTAAACATTTTTATCTCTCTTATTAAAGTTTAATTATAAACTCATCTTGCTTTGTGTAAGTTGACTTTCCAAATGCTAATATTGGTAAAAATACAATTGGAATTAATATTAGTCCAATAGCAAATGCACCATCTTTACCAAAACTTTTCGCTAGTCTTATATTTGCTATAATTGAAAATATAAAGAATATAAGATTTCCTATAAATGGTATAAAATTTAAAAGCACATACCATCCCTTAAGACCTACAATTTCAAATAAAATCCAAGTGCTATATATTGGAATAACTGCTTCCCAACCTTGTCTTCCAGCTTTTTTAAAGATTCTCCATTTACAAAAAATTATAAAAATCCAAATTAAAAGTATAAAAATCCAAATTCCGGCAATTAGAGCTAAAATCCAACCCCAATCAAAAACTGAAGTAGAAGTTGTAGTAAATAAATCGTAATAATCAGACATATTTTTACTCCTTTCTATAATAATTTTAGCATATTTAAGATTGAGATTTCAATTTATTTTTTGTATAATTATTATAAGGAGATAATTATGAAGATAAAAAGATTGAAAATAAATAGAATTATTATTTTAATACTTGCACTTGTTATAATTATTGGGAGTACTATTGGAGTAGTAAAAAATATACAGTATAAAAAAACTTATGAATATAAACTGATTCAAAAAGGATATAATGAAAATGAAATAAAGAAAATACAAGATTCTTTTAAAGAACTGGAAATAGATAAAATACTAGAATTAGAATATAATAAAAATTTAATTTCTTTTATAAATAAAAAATATTTTATTTTGGATAATTTAGAAGAATATTTAAAATATTATAACAAAAATAAATCTTTGGCTTTTGATAAAGTAATTTCTTTAGTTAATACAGATGTTTATAAAGGATGGTATGATGATATTAAAGAAACAGATGTAAGTAAAGATAAATTAATGCTTGTAAATAAATTTAATGGTTTAAATGAAACTTATGAACCAGAAGGTTTAATTTTGATTCCTAGCAGATATGCTTATGAAGGGAAATATATTAGTGAAAGTATATATAACTCATTAATAGAAATGATTGATGCTGCTAAAGAAGAAGGGTATACATTGGTAGTTTCTCAAGGATATAGAAATTATACTGATCAAAAGGAAGCATATGACAATTATAAATCTTATCATACACTGGAAGAAGCAGATAATTATGCTGCAAGAGCAGGACATTCTGAATATCAGACTGGTCTTTCACTTCTTATAAAACCATATAATAAAGTAGTGGATGATGTTTCATCAAGTTTAGAAAACACATGGTTATTAAATAATGCTTATAAATATGGATTTATATTAAGATACCCTGAAGGGAAAGAGTATATTACTGGATTTACCTATGATCCGTGGAGATTTAGATATGTAGGAGAAACCGCAGCAAATAATATTTATGAAAATAATATAACTTTTGATGAGTATTATGCGTTCTATGAAAAATAGGAGAAATAAATGAAAAAGAAAGTAGTTGTTTTAGGTGGAGGAACAGGAATGTCATTCCTAGTTAGAGGGCTTAAGAATTTTCCTTTAGAAATTTCCACTATTGTTTCAGTATCAGATGATGGAGGAAGTGCTGGAACAGTTAGAGAAGAGTTTGATATTCCAGCAGTTGGAGACATAAGGAGAGTTTTAGTTGCATTATCAGAAAATGAAGAATTGGCAGATAATCTACTTAACTATAGAATTAATAAAGGTTATTTAAAAGAATATGCAGTGGGAAACATCATTTTAGCAGCATTAACTAAAATAAATGGAAGTATTTCAAATGCAATAGATACAATTGATGAAATATTAAAGATAAAAGGCGATGTAATACCTTTAACAGAAGAAAAAGTAACTTTAGTAGCAAAAATGAATGACAATACAATTATTGAAGGAGAACAAGAAATAACAGCATTTAAAGGTAAAATAAAAAAGATTATGTATAAAAAAGCTCCTAAAGTAACTACTAAAGCATTAGAAGCAATAAGAAATTCAGATTTAATTATTTTAAGTATGGGAAGTATATATACAAGTATAATACCAAATTTAATATGTAAAGATATATTAAAGGAAATAGATAATAGTAAAGCAAAAATATTATATGTATGTAATATGATGACTCAACCAGGAGAAACAGATGGATTTAA
>CAZMCS010000021.1:0-13488 GCA_964565085.1 uncultured Muribaculaceae bacterium
ATTTTTTAAAGTATTAGAAAATATTAACTTTATTTTTCTGACAGTTACTTAACAGAAAAAATTAATTTAATTCATCCAATATTTTTATAGTTGGATATTTTGATAATTCATCTTCTCCTCTATTCATCTTAATTGGAATAAAATTGTACTTATGAGCAATATCCAAAATAAGTTCACGATCATCAACAAAAATTGTATCTTTCGGATCGATTTTCATCTCTTTTATTAAAATTTCAAAGAATATTCCATCAGTTTTTACACATCCATAAACAGATGAAATTAATATTTTATTAAAATAAATATCTAACATATTATTCTTTAATACTCTATAACTTGATACCCAACCATCTGATAAAATACCCAATTTATATTTTTTTGATAGCCTTTCTAAATTTCTTTTAACATCATCATAAAATTTAAACTTACTATCATTATATGTTATATCTTCTGCTATTGCTTGAAGTTTTTCTTCTGTAATATTACTATAATTCAAATCTTCTAATACTTTTTTATAATAATTGTAAAACATTTCTTTTTCCTCTTGTTCATTATTAACATTTCTAATATCACGAAAATGCATAGTGTCCTTTAAAACACTTTTTACTTCTTCAATTCTAATTTCTAATTCAGGAAAAATTTTAAAAAAGTTAGGTGTTATAAACCAATGACCAGTAAGAGGTTCTGCCAATACACCTCCAATATCAAAAACAATATATTTAACATTATTACTAATCACTTTTATCACCACATAATTATTATAACAACTTTTAATTAACATTAATATCTTAACATTTTTATTTTCATTGTTAATGTATAAAAAAACTATAAACATAGTTTATAGTTATCTCTTACTAAATTGTGGTGCTCTTCTTGCTTTTTTAAGTCCATATTTCTTACGTTCTTTACTTCTTGGATCTCTCTTAATCATACCAGCACTTTTTAAAGATTCTCTGAATGATGAATCAAATTCAAGTAACGCTCTTGTAATCCCTAATCTTATTGCTCCGGTTTGACCATTGAATCCCCCACCTTTTACAGTTATATTAGTATCAAACTTATTCATAGTATCAGTTAATTCAAAAGGTTGAATTAAATCCATGTATAAAGTTTCATATGGCAAGTATTCATGAACATCCTGATTATTAACTGTTATAGTTCCTTTACCAAGAGTTATTGTTACTTTCGCTACACTTCTCTTTCTTCTTCCTATTGCTGACCATAATTTCTTATCTGCCATATTTCCTCCTATAATTCCAATACTTCAGGTTTTTGAGCAGTTTGTTTGTGCTCTGAACCTTCATAAACAAATAGTTTCTTAAACATTTGTCTTCCTAATCTTCCTTTAGGAAGCATTCCTCTAACTGCTGTTTCCATCATTTCAACAGGATAATTCTGTTTCATTATTTTAGCAGTTCTAGTTCTTAGTCCTCCTGGAAAACCACTATGATTATAATACATCTTTTTATCAAGTTTATCTCCAGTTAAATTTACTTTGTTTGCATTAATTATGATTATGTTATCTCCACAATCTATATGAGGTGTAAAATCTGCTTTGTGCTTTCCACGTAGTATATGTGCTGCTTTAGATGCAACTCTACCTAAGTTTTTTTCTTCAGCGTCAATCAAATACCAGTTACGTTTTACGTCCTCTTTTCTTAACATAAATGTTTTCATTGTTTCTCCTTCTTTAATAACACCAATTTATTTTCCCAGAACAAATAAGCATCCATTAAAATGTACCGAGTATGATTATACTAAACTATTATATGTATGTCAAACATATTTTAACTATTTAAAGCATTATTTCTTGACAAATTGTGTATAATAATTATAAAATTAAATTAAGATAAAAAGAATAATGGAGGATATATGAATAAGTACAGGTTGGTTATGATATTAATGATAATTGGAATTTTATTATGCTCCGCTGCAGGGATTTATGGATATTTAAGTAATAATGAAAATAATAATGTAAACAAATATGATGTAAAAATAGAGTACTATCTAGATGAAGAAAAAGTAGACACCATGCCAAAGAATACTGTTGAAGAGATTAAATATAAATATGACAGATATGTTTGTACAAATAAAGTCACTGGTACTTGGAATGAAGATAAATGGACTTTTACTCCAAATAAAACTGCTAATGCGACATGTAAAGTATATTTTGCAGGAGCAATGTATCAGGTAACTTTAAATATTTCAAATGGATTGTTGGCTACAGATACTGAAACTTTAATAAATAAAGGTAAAGATGGAATATTTACAATAACACCTACAACTGGTTATGTTTTTGATACTGCTATATGTACTAACGAAGAAGAAATATTTTGGGATGAGACTAAAAATGAACTAACTGTTAAAAATATTCAAGATAATACAAGTTGTGATGTTGCATTTAAATTAAGTGAATTAGAAGTTGAAATATCTGTTACAAACGGTGGTGGTTCAATTACAAAAACCGCACTATATGGTACAGAATTAACTTCAAGTGTAACACCTACAAGCGGTTATGGAGATCCTACAATAACATGTACCAATGAACAGACCGGAACATGGGCAAGTAACGTTTTTAAAGTTGAAAGTGTTACAAGCAATACTAAATGCACTGTAACATTCAAGTTAACAGCCACAATACTTTATACTGTAACACTAGAAATATCTGGAGGTCATGCAACTACACCAACACCTCAGACAATAGAATCTGGAGCAAACGCATATTTTACCCTAACAATTGATAGTGGCTATGAAATTGATTCTATTACAGGTAGTGGATGTAATGCAACTTTTGCGAATAGTTTGGTAGTTGTACCAAATGTAATTAAAAACACTACATGTACTGTAAATATAGTTCCTAATGAATAAGACCAAAAGGTCTTTTTTTATTGATTATATTATTTAAAAATGGTAAATTTATTTTATGTGGAAAATTGGTAATTTAAAAATTAAAAATAGAATTGTATTTGCACCCATGGCTGGAATATCTAATATAAGTTATAGACATATAATTAAAGAAATGGGAGCTGGTTTAATATATTCTGAAATGGTAAGTATAATGGGTATATCTTATAATAGTAAAAAGACTATTGAACTTTTAAAAATAAAGAATAAAGAACGACCTATAAATATTCAAATATTTGGTTCAGATGTTAAATCATTTATAGATGCTGCAAAGTATATAGAAAAAAATATTAAACCCGATTTAATTGATATAAATATGGGATGTCCTGTACCGAAAGTTGCACTAAGAAGTCAAGCAGGTTCTGCATTACTTAAAGATTTAAATAAAATTTATGAAATTGTAAAAAACGTTGTAGAAAATATTTCTATTCCAGTTACTGTTAAAATAAGAAGTGGTTGGGATGAGAACAATATAAATGCTGTTGAAGTTGCTAAAATATGTGAAAAAGCTGGAGCAAGTGCAATATGTATACATCCAAGAACTAGAACTCAAGGATATAGTGGTTTAAGTGACTGGTCTATTATTAAACAAGTTAAAGATTCTGTTAGAATTCCAGTTATAGGAAATGGAGACATAAAAACTATATATGATGCAAAGAATATGCTTGAAAGCACTGGATGTGATGCAGTAATGATTGGAAGAGAAACTTTAGGAAATCCATGGTTTATAAAAGAATGTGTAGAGTATATAGAACATAATAAAACTATTAAAAAACCTACAAATAAAGATAAAATTAATATGATTAAAAAACATTATAAACTTTTAAAAGAAAATACTAGTGAAAAACAAGCACTACTCGAAATTAGAAGCCATGCTCTATGGTATATAAAAGGAATACCAAATAACAAGCATATAAAAGATTTAATAACAAAAATAAAAACAGAAAAAGAACTGTTTAATATACTAAAAATCTAATTTGATTGTTTAATTTTCTTTGTATTTATGTTAAACTTATTGCAGGTGAAAAATTATGAAGGAAAAAGAAACATTTTATATTACCACACCAATTTATTATCCAAGTAGAAAATTTACTCTTGGAAATTGTTATACTACTGTTGTATGTGATGCAATTGCGAGATTTAATCGAATGATGGGTAAAGATGTTTTTTATATGACTGGAACCGATGAACACGGACAAAAAATTCAAAGTCATGCTTTAAAATCAAATAAAACTATAACAGAATATCTTGAAGATATTATTAATGATGCTAAAGATTTATGGTCAATACTAGATATTTCATATGATCACTTTATAAGAACTACTGATGAATATCATATAAAAACTATTCAAAAGATAATGAATAAACTTCATGAAAATGGAAGTATATATAAATCTAAATATACTGGTCTATACTGTACTCCATGTGAATCTTTCTGGTTAGAAAGTCAATTAGTTGATGGAAAATGTCCTGATTGCGGAAGAGAAGTTCATGAAGAAGAAGAAGAAGCTTACTTTTTTAAATTAAGTGAATATACCGATAAAATTCTTAAGTTATATGAAGATAATCCAGAATTTCTTCAACCAAAAAGCAGAGTTAATGAGATGGTAAATAATTTTCTTAAGGAAGGTCTTAAAGATTTATGTGTTACTAGAACAAGTATAAACTGGGGAGTACCTGTTGAATTTGATTCAAAACATGTTGTATATGTATGGGTAGATGCATTATTTAATTATATAAGCGGTTTGGGATTCCTTCAAGATGATGACAGTAAATTCAAAAAATACTGGCCTGCCAATATACATGTAATGGCTAAGGAGATAGTAAGATTTCATGCGATAATATGGCCGGCTTTATTAATGGCATTGGATTTACCACTTCCAAAGAAAGTTTTTGCACACGGATGGTTAATATTTGATGGTGGAAAACTAAGTAAAAGTAAGGAAAATAACACAAAGAGTGTACTTGACCCAAGAATTCTTACACAAAGATATGGTTCTGACTCTGTAAGATATTATTTAATCAGAGAAATTCCATTTGGATCAGATGGTATCTATACACAAGAATTGTTCTTAAAATCTTTTAACAACAATTTATCAAATATAATTGGTAACTTAGTATCACGAACATTATCAATGATTGAGAAATACTGTGATGGAATTATTCCTAATTATGATGAAAAAGAAGGTATAGAATTTCAAAGTGATATATTGAAATCTATAAAAAGCGTGTTTAAATACATGGAAACATATGATATTTCAAATGCTTTAAGAGAAGTAACAGAAATATTTGCAAGGTCAAACAAATATATTGATGAAACTGAACCCTGGGTACTAGCAAAAGATGAATTAAATAAGGACAAACTAAATTCTATTCTTTATAACTTAAGTGAAGCAATTATAAAAGGCTCAACATTACTATTACCTTTTTTAACTAAACAACCTATAAAAGCTTTTGAACAATTTAATATTGAAGTGCCCAAAACTTTTGATAATATAAATGTTTTTGGAACATTGAAATCAGAGATAAAAGTTAAAAAAGGTGAACCTTTATATCAGAGATTAGATATTGAAAAAGAAAATAAAGAATTATATGAATTAAATGAGGTGAAATAATGAGAGAATTAACAGATCAAGAAATAGTTAGAAGAGAGAAAATAAATAAAATAAAAGAATATTGCAATCCTTATCCTGAACGTTTTTCTATTACTCATAATTTAAAGGAAGTTCGTGAACTCCCTGATGAAACAAAAAATATTAGAGTAGCAGGAAGAATTACTTTAATGAGACAAATGGGAAAACTTAGTTTTCTTACAATTAGAGATGTAAGTGGGTATATACAATTATCAATTAAAGTTGATAAAGTTGGAGAAGAAAAATATGAATTTTTTAAAAACTTTTTTGACTTAGGCGATTATATTGGAGTAGAAGGAGAAATGTTCACTACTCATACTGGAGAAAAAACTATAAGAGTTGATGAATTTGAATTTTTGGGGAAAGCATTAAGACCTTTACCGGAGAAATTTCATGGTTTAACAGATACAGAATCATGTTATAGAAATCGTTACATTGACTTAATAATGAATGAAGATACAAGAAAAAGATTTTTACTTAAATATGACTTCATTAAAGAAATAAGAAGATATCTTGAAGATCTTAATTATATTGAAGTTGAAACACCTGTTTTATCTAATAAGGCTTCTGGAGCACTTGCAAAACCTTTTATATCTCATCATAAATCTTTAGATATTGATGTTTATCTTAGAATAGCACCTGAAACTTATTTAAAGAGGGCTGTTATTGGAGGATTTAATAAAGTATTTGAATTTGCAAGATGTTTTCGTAATGAAGGAATGGACGCAACACATCTTCAAGATTTTACAATGTTAGAATGTTACTGTAGTTATTTTAATTACAAGGATAATATGAAATTAATTGAAGATATGTTAAAAAAAGTTATTAGTAAAACTTTTGGAAGTTTAAATATTATTGTTGGTGATAAAGAAATTGATCTTTCAAAAGAATGGGGTACAGTGTCATTTAGAGAATTAATTAAACAATACGCAGATATAGATATAAATGAATATAACACTAAAGAATCTCTATTAAAAATTATACTTGAAAAAAAGATAGAATTAGAATCTGAAACAGATGTAAATTTATTAGGATTTGGAAATTTAGTGGACCTACTTTATAAGAAAGTAGCTAGACCTAATGTATTAAATCCTGTGTTTCTGGTTGAACATCCAATAGAATTATCTCCACTTGCAAGAGCAAATGATGAAAATTCAAAACTAACTGATAGATTTCAATTATTAATTAATGGAGCTGAAATAGTAAATGGATATTCTGAGTTAGTAGATCCAATAGAACAAAATAAACGTTTGGAAGAACAGGCTAAATTGAAAGAAAAAGGTGATGTTGAAGCAATGCCTATGGATAATGATTATATTGAAGCAATGGAATATGGTATGCCTCCAATATCTGGATGGGGCATGGGTATAGACCGAGTTATGCAGATACTAACAAATACTCCTAATATAAAAGATAATGTATTATTTCCATTAATGCGTCCTTTAGATAAATAAGGACGCTTTTTCTTTTAAATTCAAATAATAATTATTGTAAAAGTAATTGCTTTTTAGTATAATTTAAATAGGAGGTAAAAAATGAAAAAAAATGGATTATTTAAAATTATTTTAATCCTATTAATTGCAGTTAGTATTATTACTTGGTTCGTACCAGCTAGTTACTATAGTGGGACTGAATTAGCTGAAGTTGGAATGTACAGAGTTGGTTTTTTTGATTTCTTTCAATATATATCACTAACATTTCAGTTTCAATATTTTATTCAAGCAATACTTCTAATATTGGCTATTGGAGCTTTTTATGGAGTATTATCACAAACTGGTGCGTATAGAAGTATTCTTGAGAAAATTGCAAAATCATTAAAAAGAAAGGAAAAGTTATTCTTAGTATTAGTTGCCTTTGCATTTGCAGCATTGTCTTCAGTATTTGGGTTTGGCATAATATTCTTATTATTTATACCAGCAATAATATCAATAATATTATTATTAGGTTATGATAAGTTTACTGCTTTTTTAACAACTTTTGTAGCAATATTAATTGGTGTTATAGGTAGTACTTTAAGTTATAATACAATTGGTTTTATTAATGAGACTATTGGAACTACATTTAGTACACAAATTTATGCGAAAATAGCATTATTTGTAATTACATTTGTGGCTTATATAATATTTACATTAAAGCATGCTAGTGCAGCAAAGAAATCAAAGGAAAAAATTGAAGAAGTTGATACATTCTTAGGTGAAAAGAAAACTACTAAAGTGGCTAAATGGCCTATTTATGTATTATTTGGATTACTATTTGCTTTAGTTGTTCTTGCTTGTACAAACTGGATAGGTGTATTTGGAGTAAATATCTTTAGTAAAGCTCATTCAGCTATTATGGAATTTACTGTTAAAGATCATCCAATATTCAGTTATATTCTTGGAAATGTACTTGAATTTGGTAAATGGAGTTATAGTGAACTTTCAATAGTTGTTGTGCTAGCATCTTTACTAATAGGTAAAATCTACAAGATTAAGTGTTCTGAAATATTTGATGCAATGGTAGAAGGGGCTAAAAAAGTTTTAAAACCTGCGTTATTAGTTACATTTGCTTATGCAATTGTATATACAATTGGAAATACGCTATTCTTTAATACAATTTCAGCTTGGATAGTTGAACTTACAAAGACTTTTAATGTATTCTTAGTTGGAAAAGTACTAATAATAGGTTCTGCATTACATGTTGATGTGGTTTACTTAGCTAACTTTATATTACCACATATTGCAACTACATTTGGTACACAAACTGGTACTTTAGCTGTTATGTCTCAATCTTTATATGGACTTACAATGTTTGTAGCACCTACTAGTGTAATTATGATATTAGGACTTGAATACTTAAAAATACCTTATAAAAACTGGCTTAAGTTTATTTGGATTTTAGTATTAGAACTTCTGGTAATAATATTAGTAATAAGTTTCATAATAAGATATTTATAAGAGTGAGAAAATCACTCTTTTTTATTTTATGTTTAAAAATTAAACTACTTCCTCAATATAATCATAGAATATATTGAGGAGAGTGTATGAATAAATATAGTCAAGAAGTTAAAATAGTACTTAAACAAAGCGAAATAGAAATGCTAAATTTAAATCATCCCTATGTAGGAAGTGAACATTTAATACTTGCAATACTAAGTTTTCATAACAATGTCAGTACAATTTTAAATAAAAATAATCTGACTTACAAAAGATTTAAAAAAAGACTTATTGATAAAGTTGGAGTATGTTCAAAGAAAAGCGAATTCATTTTTTATACACCTTTATTAAAAAAAATAATTGAAACAGCTTCTTTAAACGCTAAAGAAAATGCTACTCAAGAAGTGGGAATAACACATCTTTTTTTAGCACTTATTGAAGAAAGTGACGGAATTGGAATTACAATTTTAAAATCAATGAATTGTAATTTAGATTTAATCTATAAAGATATAACTAAGTTGCTAATTGGAAGTAAAAACTTATTAATTAATGAACTTGGAATAGATTTAAACAATCTCGCTATTAACAATGAGTTGGATAAAGTCATTGGAAGAAATAAAGAAATAGATAGAGTTATAGAAATACTAGCTAGAAAAAATAAAAACAATCCAATTCTTTTAGGAGAAGCAGGTGTTGGTAAAACAGCGATAGTAGAAGAACTTGCAAGAAGAATCACTAAAGGAGATGTCCCAAACTTTTTAATTGATAAAAAAATTATTTCCTTAAACTTATCAAATGTAATAAGTGGTACAAAGTATAGAGGAGAATTTGAAGAAAAATTAAATAAGATTATTAAGGAACTTGAATTTTCGCAGAATATTATTTTATTTATTGATGAAGTTCATACTTTAATAGGAGCAGGTGGAGCTGAAGGAGCCATTGACGCTTCAAATATATTAAAACCTGTACTTGCTCGAGGTAAAGTTAAATGTATTGGAGCCACTACTCTTACAGAATATAGTAAATATATAGAAAAAGATAAAGCACTCGAAAGAAGATTTCAAAAAGTGATAATAAATGAACCTTCTACTCTTGAAACTAAAACCATATTATTAAAAATAAAAGGCGATTATGAAAAGTTTCATAATGTTAAAATAAGTAATGAAATTATAAATGATATTATTGAATATTCAAAAAAATACATTAATGACAGAAATGAACCTGATAAAAGTATTGACATACTAGATGAGGTATGCGCTAAAACAAATGTTAATGTTACAAACATTGAACTTAATATATTAAAAAAGAAAATTAAAGAGAAAAATAAATTAAAAAATAAATATATAAGATTAAATGACTTTAAAAAAGCTAGTTTAATAAAAGAAGAAGAAAATAGTTTAAAAGCAAATTTAAATGTATTAAAAGAAAAAATAGGTAAAAAAATAGTGACAATTGAAACTGTCATAAATGTAATTGAATCTAAAAGTAATATGAAAATTTGTAATCAAAACAATAATTCTTATTATAATGAAATAAGTAAAAAATTAAATAGTAAAATTATTGGACAAGAAACTGCTATTGAAGAATTCTTAAAGATAATTAAAATTATTGAAAATAAAAAAGATAAGAAACCTGTTTCAATATTATTTAATGGAAATACAGGAATTGGTAAAACTGAATTGGCTAAGGAATTTGCAAAAATTAAGAAATTAAATTTAATTAGATTAGATATGAGTGAATATAAAAGCGAAATGAGCGTTAATAGAATACTTGGAAGTCCCCAGGGATATGTAGGATATGATGATATTAATACAACATTTGAAAGTATTAAAACAAAACCAAACTCTGTAATATTATTAGATGAAATAGAAAAAGCTCACTCTTCAGTAATAAATTTATTTTTAAGTATTTTAGATGAAGGAGAAATAAAAAACTCAAAAGGTGAAATATTGAAGTTTTATAATTGTACATTCATTTTAACTACAAATTATCTAAATAAAGAAGTCAATATTGGATTTACCAAAAAAGAATTAAATATGGACTTCGATAACTTTTCAAAAGAATTTTTAAATAGAATAAGTTATGTAATTAATTTTAATAACTTAACAAAAGAAGGTATTAAAAAAATAATTATGAAAGATTTAAATGACATAAATAACTCTTACAGTTCTAACTTTAAACTTACAAAAGAAGATGTTAATAATATCATTGAAGAGTCTAATTATGAAATATTTGGTGCTAGAAAAATAAGAAATATTGTAAAGAAACATCTAGAAGAAAGACTAATTAAAACATAACTCTTTATAAACTAATCTTAAAATGATAAAATAGAGTTAATGTTGTGGAGGTAAATATGAAGATTTATAATTCTATTACAAACAAATTAGAAGAATTTAAACCTTTAAATGAAGGTAAAGTAACAATGTATGTATGCGGTCCAACTGTTAATAAGAGAACACATTTAGGTCATATGTATCCCGCTATAGTTTTTGATACTGTATACAGATATTTTAAATATAAGGGATATAATGTAAAATATGCTTCTAACTTTACAGATATAGATGATAAAATAATTGAAGCATCAATAGAAGAAAACATAACTGAAAAAGAAGTTGCAGATAAATATACACAATTATATTTAGAAGATTTAAAAAAGATAAATTGTTTAGAAATAGATTATAGACCTAAAGTAACTGAATATATAAATGATATAATTGAATTTATAAATGTTTTATTAAAAAATGATTTCGCATATAAAGAAGGTGACGATGTTTTTCTAGATGTTAAAAAAATTAAAGATTATGGATTACTTTCAAATCAAAAATTAGATGACTTAGTATATGGTAGTAGAATTAAGGTTAATCAAAACAAAAGGAATCCTTACGATTTTGTATTATGGAAAAAGACAAATAAAGGAATAATGTGGGATACTCCATTTGGGAAGGGTAGACCAGGATGGCACACAGAATGTGTAGTTATGATTAATAAAATATTCAATGATATGATTGATATTCATGGAGGCGGTATAGATTTAATTTTCCCACATCATGAAAATGAAATTGCACAATCGAAAGCCGTTTGGAAACATTCTCTGGCAAATTACTGGATGCATAATGGACATTTGATGGTTGATGGTGTAAAGATGAGTAAAAGTTTAGGAAATATTGTAACTGTTGATGAATTACTACAAAAATATACACCTAATACTATAAGATTAGGTATATTAAAGAATAATTATAGAATACCATTAAACTTGACAGATGATTTGTTTAATGAAAGTATTACAATTGATGAAAAATTAAATAATGTTTTAAAAAGTGCAAATTTATTTATATCAATTAATAATTTGAAAATAAATTTAATTAAGAAAGACGAAACAATTGAAAGTTATATGGATGATGATTTTAATACATCTAATTTAATAACACTATTATTAGATTATATAAAGATTTTAAATCAAAATTTAAGAAATAATGAAAAAGAAGATATTATAAAATACTATGACAAAATAAATTTGATAAACTTTATTTTGGGTCTAAAATATGAATTAAAAAATATTAATGAAGAAGATATTAAACTTTATAATGAATGGGATAAAGAAAGAAGAAATAAAAATTTTGAACTTGCTGATAATCTTAGAACCAAATTAATTGAAAGGAATATATTATGAATTACTTATTAATAATGTTAAGTATATTAATCATACCATTATTAGCACAATTATATGTTAATTTTTCTTATAATAAATATAAGAAAATTAAAAATGAAAATAGAATGACTGGATTTGAAGTAGCTAGGAAAATTTTAGATAGAAATAATCTTCAAGATATTCATATCGTAGAAACAAAAGGAAATTTATCTGATCATTACGATCCTTCTAGAAAAGTTATTAGACTCTCTCCTGAAATATTTAATGGTACTTCTATAGCATCAACAGCAGTCGCAGCTCATGAAGTAGGTCATGCTTTACAGGATAAAAATAAATATTTTTTTATAAAGTTAAGGACATTGATATTTCCATTAGTTCATTTTGCATCTAAATTTGCATATATTGTTATATTTATTGGTTTTTTTGCAGAATTAACACAATTAATTGAATTAGGAATAATACTTGTATCATTTGGAGTATTTTTTCAATTAATAACGCTTCCGGTTGAATTTAATGCATCAAAAAGAGCTAAAAAAGAAATTAAAAGTCTTAAATTATCTCGAAACAATGAAATAATTAAAATAGATACTATGCTTAATGCCGCAGCTCTTACATATGTTGCGGGTTTAATTGCAAGTATTCTTGAATTACTTAGATTATTGATAATATTAAGAAGAAGAAATTAAAAAACCACTATTTAGTGGTTTATTTTTCATATGAAATAATTGCCATATATCTAGCTCTTTTTATTTGTTTTGCAATTTCTCTTTGATGTTTAGCACAAGCACCTGTAGCTCTTCTAGGTAATATCTTACCCTTTTCATTTACACATTTGCTCATACCTATAAAATCTTTATAATCAATAGTTTTGCCAGCACAAATTGGGCAAACCTTTTTTTTCTTTGGATAATATTCTCCCATTATTTTCCTCCTTTAAAATGGTAAGTCGTCATCACTTAAAACAACTTCACTACCAAAATCTTTAAATGGATCTTCCTTAGGAATTTCTATTTCGCTTGGAGCATCAACTGGCGCTTCAGAAGGCATATCAGTATAACTATGTGAACTATCCTTCTTACTTCCTAAAAATTCAACGCTATCTGCTATTATTTCAGTAACATATCTCTTACTTCCATCTTCTGCATCATAACTTCTTGTTTGAATTCTTCCTTCAACTCCAACTTGACTTCCTTTTACGCAATATTTACTTACATTTTCTGCTTGTTTACCAAATATAGAAACATTTATAAAGTCAGTATCATAATTTCCTTCTTTATTTTTATAAGTTCTATTAATAGCAACAGTAAATGATGTAACTGGTAATCCGCTATTTGTATTTCTAAGTTCTGGATCCTTTGTTAGTCTTCCAACTAAAATTACTTTATTCATA
>CAZMCS010000022.1:0-7105 GCA_964565085.1 uncultured Muribaculaceae bacterium
CACAGTTGGTAGTAAAGAAAAAATAAAATATAAATATGCTATTGATAATGAAACTGCACCTATTGTTAGAAAAGTATTTGAAATGTATATTAAAGGCGATACTATTACAGAAATAGTAAAATACTTAAATAACCAACAAGTAAAAACTTCCAAAGGAAATAAATTTAATGCTAACAGTATAAATCGAATGTTAAATGACAAAAAATATATAGGTATTTACTCTTATGGCAGTATTGAAATAATAGATGGTATACCTAGAATTATAAGCGATGATATATTTAATGAGGTAAAAGAAAAAATGATTATAAATAAAAAAGCACCCGCTAGAGCAAAGGCTACAAACGAGTATCTATTAACTACAAAACTATTTTGTGGGCATTGTAAAGATATAATGAGGGGCGAGTCTGGAACTGGAAAAGCTGGCAAATTTTATACTTATTACAAATGTAAGAACGTAAAAATAAAACCAGCTACTTGTAATAAAAAGAGTGTGCCAAAAGAATATATTGAAAATCTAGTTGTTGAAGAAGCACGAAAGATATTAACTGATGAAAATATTATGATCATTGCCAAGAGTGTTGTAGAAGTTGCAGAAAAAGAAATGAATACTTCTAATTTAAAAAGACTTAATAAATTATTAAATGATAAAGTAAAACAAAAATCTAATCTTATTGATAGTTTAAAGATTTGTGATATTGATAGTGTAAAGAAATCTATCTTTGAAGAAATGGCAAAAATGGATAATGAACTTAAAGATATTGAAAATCAGATTGCAGATGAAGAAATAGAATTTGTTAAGCTAACAATACCACAAGTTAAGTTCTTCCTTACTCAACTGAAAAAAGGCGATGTTAACGATGAAAAATATCGTAAAGCTCTTATCAATGTTTTAATCAATAAGATATATTTATATGATGACAGATTTACAATTATCTTTAATACACAAGATAAAGATATTACAATTGATATAAGCTTAATCACTGATATAGAGTGTTCGTATTTAATTGCAAATGGGTCACCAAATATTTAAATAATTTATTATATAAATAAATGAGATGATGAAATGAATAAGATTGAAGAGAAAATTCAAGAATGCAATTTATGTCCTAATCTAATTAAATTAAAATGTAATACAGTTTCTTATGGTAAAAATAAAGATATTTTATTTATTGGTGAATCCCCTGCTAAAAATGGTTGGATTGTTACTGGTAAAGCATTTTATAATAGTGATAATAAATTGTTACCAACAGGAAGAAATTTAGATAAACTTCTTAAAATAATTGATTTAACTATAGATGATATAACTTTTACTGAAGCATGTAAATGTCATATACCTGATAGAAAAATGTTATATCAAACTGCTAAAAATTGTTTAATTTATTTAAAAGAACAGATTTTTATTCTAAAACCGAAAATACTAATTCCTTTAGGAGAATTTCCAACTAGAGTTCTATTAGAAACAGAAAGTTTTAAAAAGTTTGGAGATATAGCTGGAAAAGAATTTATAATTAATATAAAAAATAAAAGTTTTATAGTTATTCCAATTTATCATCCATCACCTATTAATCCTAACAGTTATAGTAAAAATATTTCCATATTCACAAAAATAAAAGATATTTTAAAAAGGAGAGTATAATGTATACAAAGGAAGAAGAAACTATTCATTTTATAATTAAAGCATTTAACAATAAAAAAAGAAGAAAAGAAAATATTAATTCATCATTTCACAGTATTTCTGTTGGATATATGCTTAAAGATATTAATTGTAGTGAAACTATTGTTATATCAGGTTTTTTACATGATATTATTGAAGATACAAAATATGGATATGAAGATATTAAAAATAAATTTGGAAGTATTATCTCAGATAATGTATTAAAAGTTACAGAAGATAAAAAAATTAAAGACTGGAAATTAAGAAAAATAGAGTTTATTGAAAGATTAAAAGAATATGATAAAGATATTATTTTAATAGAATTAACAGATAAATTACAAAATCTATTATCTGATTATCAGTTATTCTTAAAAAAAGGTAAGAATGCCTTATATACTTCAAATGCTACTTATGAATTAAATAAGTGGTATTATTTAGAAATGAAGAAATTATTTAATGATAGACTTGAAAAAAATAATTTACTTGATCGTTATAATGAAATAACTGACATATATTTTAATAAGTGATACAATAGTTTTAGGAGGATTTATATGGAATTAAGTAAAGATTTAAAAGAATATACTGATATGTTTTATGAACCTGTATTGACAGAAAATCAATTTGTAAGTTTATTTTTATCCTATTTGTACAAAAGGGGTATTAGAACTATAAATGAACAAGAACTTACAAAAAAACTATATCCGTATTATCAGAATGAAAAATATAGATTGTTGTTTAGTGATATTTCAAAAGATAGGTATGACACTTTGAGTGATAAAGTAAATATTTATGAAGGAATAGAAATAGAAAAATGGTGGTCTGGCGGAAATATAATGTGGACATCAAATAATCCAAATGAATTACATCTTCACTATGGTAATTATGATCCATCTTATTATGAAGAAAAAATTAATAATCCTGAAATAATTAAATTACTTAACAGTATTGCTGATGATTTTGGTGTAAGAAATAAAATTGAAGATTTTAATTTAAATGTATATGGATATAACCCTAATCAAAATTATACTATATTAACTGCTAACGAGGGTGTTTATGAAGAAGAAATTATAACAGATGGAAAAATCAAAAAAATTAGTAATTGGAAATTTGAACCACATCTTTCTTATAATGATCCATTTGGTGGTTATCGCAGATATGAAGATGCTATTATAAAAAATATAACAATTAAAAAAGCAAGTTATGCTATTATCCAAGGATTTTATAAAAATGAATTAAAGAAAATTGAAATAATGACTAAAATAGTGGAATTAGAAAAGTTAAAAGAAATAAGAAAAATTGCTAATCAAATTCATGATGATAAATCATCACTTTTAGTAAGAAAGAAACCTTATATAAAAAGATTTGTATTAAATAATAAATAATGATAAAATATTTAAATAAGGAGGGTTTTATATGGGATTATCAGAAAGTAATGATTCAGAACTATGTATTCAAGCAGTTACTGCTATAAGAGAAAAAAATAATAAGGAATTAAGAAATATTATTTCAAATCCTGCATTTGATATTAATGAAAGATTTGATACTTCTTATATGCAAAGAGAAAATTATTTAAATTATTCTATACGCTTTAGAAATTATAAAGCTGCTAAGATGTTATTAGCTAAAGATGGGTTGCAACTTAGTAAGTATGAAAAGAAAGAAATATTAAATAACTTATCTTTTTTCAGAAAATACTTATTATTATACAACCTAATTAAAAGGTTTAATGAAGAAGAAGTTTTAGAACATAAGTTAAAATTTTAAGTTATTGGTAAAATTTGATAATTATAAAATTATAAAAAAACTTGAAATAAAATTTATATTATGATATAATATTGCATCAGGAGGGGAAATATAATGGATATTGTTAAAAAATATGCTAATATAATTGGCGATTTAAAAGATGGGGAGAAAAAATCAGTAGATTTCTTTATACCTACAGAGGATTTTCCTTATCTTATAAATGAAGGTTGTATGCCTCAAGGTGAATTAAATAGAGAAATAATAAGATTTGCAGGCAATCCGGTTGTAAAACCTGTTGTAAGAGAATTAATTATTTCTAAAAAATAAATTAAATATATTAAATCATTGATAATTATCAATGATTTTTTTATATCTATGAATCTATTAAAATATTTCCTTTATAGTGTCTTTTATATTCATTTACAAACGAATTCATCATATTTCTATTAAATTTAAAAACACTTTTAACATTTATTACTACGTTATCTACATCATATTGATTAAGTACACTAAATACTCTTTCTTTCATCATACTCATTTCTCTTGCACCTATATCTCCAGATAAGTCTACATAAAGAGTATCATCCTTATATATCATGTTCATAATATCACCTTATTATATATTTTAGAATATTTTTTTTACTCTTGCATTAGTTTCGACAAAACTAGATATTATATGATAAATTGACAATACTTATATAATTATTATAAAATATATAAAGAGGTATCATATGAGAAAAATGTTTGCAATATTCATGTGTAAATTAGCTAATTTCATGAGTAAATTATTAGTTAGAAAAGAAGGTTCTGTTATTGGTGGATATATAGCATTAAAAATCTATCCTAATATAATAAAAGAAATTGTATTACCTAAACAAATAATTGGAGTTACTGGATCAAGTGGTAAAAGCTCCACAGTTGAATTAATAGCACATATTTTAAAGAACTGTAATAAAAGGGTTTTTTATAATAAAGCAGGAAGTAATGCATTAAATGGAATAACTTCTCTCATATTAAATAATTGCAGTTTATCTGGAAAAGTTAAAAAAGATGTTTTATTAATGGAATTAGATGAAAGATATTTAAAGGAAATATTTGCTAATTTTAAACCTGATTATCTTATAATTACTAATATTACTAGAGATCAGCCTCCTAGAAATGCTCATCCAGAGTTTATATATAATGAAATTAAAAAAGTAATTACCAAGGATATACATCTTATTTTAAATGCAGATGATCCACTAGTAAAAAAATTTGGAATAAAACATCAAGGTAAAGTAACTTATTATGGAGTTGATAAAAGTAAGTTTTCTGAAAAAAGTACACTTCATAATATTGATAATGCCTACTGCCCTATCTGCAATACTAAACTAGTTTATAAATTTTATCATTATGGACATCTAGGAAATTATTATTGTCCTAAATGTGATTTTAAAAGAGATGATATTGATTATAAAGCACATAATATTGATTTAAAAAATAAAATTATGTACATAAATAAAGAAAAGATTCTTCTTCCCTCAAATTTCTTTTATTCAGTGTATTATACTACCGCAGTATATACTCTTGTTAATATATTAAATATGCCTAAAGATAAAATCCTATATGCATTAAACGAAAATCAATTGTTACCAAAAAGATTAAATATATATTCATTAAATAATAGAAAGTGGCAGATGCTTGCAAGTAAAAATGAAAATAATTTAAGTTACAAGCAATCAATTGATTATATTATAAATGAACCTGGAAAGAAAACTGTATTACTTGGATTTGAAAATTCTTCAAGAAGATATAAGGAAAATGATATATCTTGGTTATGGGATATAGATTTTGAAGAATTAAATAACAAAAATATTGATAAGATTGTAATAATTGGAAGATTTAAGTATGATATCCTAACAAGACTTGAATATACTGGAATAAGTAGAAATAAGTTTATACTAGTTAATGAAATAGAAGATGTAATAAGTATTTTAAAAGAAAAAACTAAAGGAACTATTTATTCTATGGTATGTTTTGATATGGAAATAATACTCAAAAGTTTATTAAAAAAAGAGGTTAAATATGAAAATTAAAATAGCTCATTTATATTATGATTTAATGAATTTATATGGTGAGAATGGAAATGTAAGAGCATTAAAAAAAGAATTTGAAAGACAAGGTATTAAAACAGAAGTATATTTTTTAACTGTAGAAGATAAAATTAATTTTAATGATTATGATATATTTTATATGGGTATGGGAAGTGAACATTCACAGATTATAGTGCTTAATGATTTACTTAAACGTAAAGAAAATATTATAGATGCAGTAAATGAAGGTAAATACTTCTTTCTAACAGGTAATTCATATGAACTCTTTGGAAAATACATAATAGACTTTGATAATAATAAAATAGAATGTTTGGATATATTCCCCTACTATACTAAAATAATTAACTTTGAAGGTTTGGAAAATGCTTCTAGATTTAGAATTGTAGGAGAAATAGTAGGAAATTCTAAATTAATTGATAAGAAAATTATTGGTTTTCAAAATAGAATTGGTACTATTTATGATAATGACTCACCTTTCTTAATACTTTCAAATGGTACTGGAAATAAACCTAAAGATAGTAATGAAGGATATGTATATAAAAATTTTTATGCAACATATACAATAGGTCCTTTATTTATAAGAAATCCTTATTTAACAAAGTATTTTATAAAGAAAATTATAAAAGAAAAAAATGATGAATATAAATTAAAAATTTATAATAATACTAGTGAAATAAAAGCATATAATCATTATTTAGAAAATTTTAATATTAATTAAAGGAGAAATTTATGGTAAATGGTAAAAGTTAATGTTAATAAAATTTTAAAAGATAGAAAAACTTACGAAAAAGAATATACTGCAGAAGAATTTGGAGAAAATATAATAACACCTCAATTTTATGAAGCTTTAAGAAATGAAGAACAACTAGAAATAAATTTTGATGGAGGTTATGGTTATACTCTACAATTTATTAGAGGTATTTTTAATGATTTGAAATCAAAATATGAAAAAAGACTTATATTAAAAACACTTGTAATTATTTCAGAAGATGAACCAAGTTTAATAGATAATATAATAAAACATATAAAATCAAAAGAAGAAGTTAATATTTTAAAAAGAAAATTATAAAAAATAAATAGTAGAAATACTATTTATTTTAATGCTTCCAATAACTCTGCTTTTTTCATAGTTGTATAACCTTCTATATTTTTATCTTTAGCTAACTTTTTTAATTCTGCTACTGTTAATTTTGATAAATCTTCTTTTTCTTCTTTTATAACTTCAAGTTTTTCTTCTTTTACTTCTGTTACTTTTGAAGCTGGTTTCTGACTTAATTCAACTAACTTAGCAAATTCTTTTGGATCACTTATTGCAAGTTCACTTAACATTTTTCTATTTATTAATATATTGGCTTTAGAAAGTCCATTTATAAATCTTGAATAACTTATATTATTTTCTCTACATGCTGCATTTATTCTTGTAATCCAAAGTTTTCTAAATTCACTTTTTCTATGCTTTCTATCTCTAAAACTGTATTCTCCTGAATTAAATAATTGTTCTTGTGCAGTTCTATATAATCTATGTTTACTTCCAAAAAATCCTTTAGCTCTTTTTAGAACCTTTCTTCTTCTATCTTTAGAAACGGTTCCGCCTTTAACTCTTGCCATAATTTAC
>CAZMCS010000022.1:7115-13417 GCA_964565085.1 uncultured Muribaculaceae bacterium
CACCTTGACTTAAAGTAGATCCTTTTCTATTTTTCCTATTGAAACTAGTAGGCTTCTTACCAGTATTATGGTTTCCTCCTGGTCTTCCTATTTTTGTAGTGCCTCCTGGTCTAAATGTAATCTTTTTACTAATTCCTTTATGTGTCTTTTGTTTTGGCATAATTCTTGCCCTCCTATTCTATTTTATTGGTGCTAAGAGCAAACTCATATTTCTGCCTTCCATTTTAGGTTGCTGCTCTATTTTAGCTACATCTTCTAATCTGTTCGCAAATTTCATTATTACTTCTTTTCCAATTTCAATATGTGCCATCTGTCTTCCTTTAAATCTTACTGTTGCTTTGATTTTATGACCTTTTTCCAAATAAGCCTTAGCATTTCTAAGTTTAGTTTCAAAATCATGAACATCAATTGTAACACTTAAGCGGTATTCTTTTACTTCAAGATTTAAATCTCTCTGTTTCTTCTTTTGCTCTTTCTCCTTCTTATTCTTCTCATACTTATACTTATTGTAATCAATTATTTTACATACTGGTGTATCACCAGAACCCATAAGTACTAAATCAAGCCCAGCATAAGAAGCTAAAGTAAGCGCATCTTTTATTGGCTTAACTCCCATCTTTTCTCCATTAGGTCCTATTACAAGAACTTCAGAGTAACGAATTTGCTCATTAATTAAAATATTATCCTGTTTAGCTATTCTAAACACCTCCACAAACAATAAAAAAGTGGATACATGTATCCACTATTAAAATCACTTATTTATTAAGCTTTTTACCTATTCACTATATGAATCAGGTGAGTGTGGATACACTTCTTTCTTTTTCATTACTAATAAATTATATATTATTATATGTTATTTGTCAATAAAATAAATTAATTTCCTTAAATATTCAAATTTCTTGAAAAACCTTTTTTCTCCATAAATAAAATAATATCTCCATCCACTGGAAAAGAATTTGTAAAAGGTTCTATATTATATTTAAATTTTAATTCATCTTTAAGTTCTCTAAATTTATTAAATCTATCAAATATTATTGTACTACTTACTAAATCTTTAGCAGCAAACATTTCTCTTTTATGCATTAAAAAAATATTATAATTATCCGAATCTGCATAGATATATCTAATATTTATATCACTGTATTCTATATGTTCAATATATTCATCTTTTTGAACATTAAGATTCTCTATATATTCTCTAAGTTCTTTTCTATCATAAGAATCTTTTTCAAATGATATATCCATTTTCTTCCTATAATTCAATGAACAATTAGATACAACAACTATATCTAAATATTTTTTATGATCATTAACTCTACAAACTAGATATACTGCTTCTGTAACTAAATAATCTTTTACTTTCTTAATAAAATTAATTACTTTATATTTTTCTTCATTATTCATAGTATATCTCCTTAATTAACTTTATATTCTATAATAAAAAATATAAAATATCAAGAAATATTCTATATTTTAATTTTATTATTTCTTAGTGAGAAAATGTAAGATAAAGAATAATCTTTTTCTTTAAATTGTTCTTCTAATAAGGTTTTAATTACTTCAACTTCTTTTTCATATGTTTCTTTAGATGGCCAACCCATCCATTCCCATTCCTCTATTTCTGGATATTGAAATATTAAACTATTAAGTTGATTTTGATAATATTGAAGTATAACTTCATCATAAATATTTTTATTTCCTTTAGTTTTATATTGAAATATCTGTTCTTTAAATTCAAATGCTTTTTGAAGAATATCTTCTTTTGTTAATACTGACATTGTAATCTACCTTCATATCTTATCATATATATTAGTGTACAATTCTTACTATCTCTTATTGTAATTAAACGTTCTCTTTTAGCTATTAAAACTTCTAACATAGTTTTATATCTTCTTATGGCATTTTCTAATGGTTCTCCAAAGGAATCATAAAAACGCCAGTTTTTTGATGAATTTATTAAATCCTCATAATACTTTATTTGATTTTCAATATTTGATATTATCTCATTTAATATTTCAATTTCATTATCCATAAATCCTCCTATTTAATAATATCTATCTTCAAATTCAAATTCAAAATCTAATATTTTTACAGTATCTCCTTCTTGTGCTCCCATACTTCTTAAATCATCATCTATACCCATATGTTTTAATTTCTTTGCAAATCTCATTGTTGATTCATCACTATTAAATTTAGTCATTCTTAAAAGTTTTTCCAATTCTTCTCCAGAAATAATCCATGTATCATTTTCTTTAGTAATTTTATAAGGTTTTTCCTTCTTAAATTGATATAATACATAATCTTCAAATTCTTCTTCCTGATATAAACTACTGTTCTCTACAGCCGATAATAAATCTTTTATTTTATAAAGTAATTTTTCAACACCTTGATGAGTTACTGCGCTTATTTCAAATATTTCTAGAGTCTTATATACTTCTTTAAATTTTTTTAAATTTTCTATAGAAATAGATAAATCCATTTTATTTGCAACTACAATCTCCGGTTTTTTAAATAAGACTTCACTATAATCTTTTATTTCATTTCTTATGATTTTATAATCTTCTATTGGATTTCTTCCATCAGTTGCACTCATATCTATTATATGACATATTATTTTAGTTCTAAGAGCATGTCTTAAAAATTTATCTCCTAAACCTACACCTTTACTTGATCCTTCTATAAGACCAGGTAAATCTGCCATAACAAAACTAGTATCTTCTACTTTTACTACACCTAAATTTGGAGTTAATGTAGTAAAATGATATTCAGCTATCTTAGGCTTTGATGCACTTACTACAGATATTAAACTACTTTTACCTACACTAGGAAATCCAACTAATCCGACATCTGCAAGTAACTTAAGTTCACATTTAACTGTTCTCTTTTCACCGGGTTCTCCATATTCACTCGTCTTTGGTGCTTTATTTTTATTAGTAAGGTAGGCAGCATTTCCTTTACCACCTCTACCACCTTTTACTACTATACATTCTTCACCGTCATTAACTAAATCTGCTAATATTAAATTTGTTTCTTCATCTTTAATAGTTGTCCCTACAGGAACCTTTATAATTAAATCTTCTGCAGAAGCACCAGTCATATCACTACCTTTACCGTTTTCTCCATCTTCTGCCTTTATATTTTTCTTATATCTTAAATCTATTAATGTTCTTAAACCTTTCTCAGCCTTAAAAATAACACTTCCACCTTTACCACCATGACCACCGTCTGGTCCACCCATTTCCATATATTTTTCATGACGAAAAGAAGTAGCACCATCTCCACCCTTTCCTCCTTGAACTTTAATGATAACTTCATCTATAAACATATTTAACATCTTCTTTCACTATTATTTTATCAAGTATCTTATAATTAATAAAGAAGTTTTATATTTTATTGTAATTTTCTTACTAATCTTGATGATTTGTTTTCATTAATAAATTTTTTATAAATTTTATTTAAAGTATCTTTTGGTATTTCCAATGAATTATTTTCATAACGCCACATACTTAATAATTTTAAGAAATTAATTATATAAGGAAAGTCTTTAAAGTCTTCTACAGTAATATTTTCTTTTAAATAAGCATATTTTTTATCTTTTAAAAAATTAAATAAATTATTTTTTAAATCAATACATTTAGAAAAAGTAAATAATTTAAATGTATTATAAGACTTTTGATCTAATATAACATATAAATTTATAAATTCTCCTGGAATCCATTGTTTATAACTCGAAATCTCATTATTTCCCCAACTACTGCATCCAGAAGGATCAGGTTCAGGAGATGAATACTTAATTTCATGTCTATCTTCTTCTTTTAAATTAAAGTTTCCTAAAACATAAACCTTTTTTTCATATATATTAATTATATTAATTAAAACTTCTATTAGTTCATCATTAAATATAAATCTTAAACTTTCTTCATATCTCCTTTCTTTTAACCTTAGTTCTTGTAATTGGTTCTCTAAAGATTCTCTTTCTTTTGTAAATACTTCTTTCATAAATATTTTCCTTTCTTAAATGTGTATAATTAACACTTATTAATTTAATTATATGTATAAAAGATTTTTTTGTCAATAATTTATTAAGACATTATATAAATGAATTAACATAATATTGAATAGAGGTAATATTATGTTTAAAAAAATAATTGAATTTTTAAGGGTGTGTTTATTTTTTACTACAAGTTATTCTGTTAATGTATTTCCACAACCACTTTCTCCTGAGGATGAAAAGAAATATATAACTTTAGCTAAAAGTGGTGATAAGGAAGCAAGAGCTAAGTTAATTGAACATAATTTAAGACTTGTGGCTCACATAGTAAAAAAATATGATAGATACAAAGAAGATGCTGATGATTTAATAAGTATAGGTACAATTGGCTTAATTAAGGGAATTGATTCTTATAGTATGGATAAAGGAGTTAAACTTACTACATATGCTGCAAAGTGTGCTGAAAATGAAATACTGATGTATTTTAGAAGTAATAAGAAAAATGCTAATAATGTAAGTTTAAATGATTGCATTGGGTATGACAAAGATGGTAATGAAATTACTTTAGTAGATGTATTAAAAGAACAAAATAAAGAAATAATAGAAAATGTATTCTTAAAAGATAATATAAATCTTTTAAAGAGTTATATTAAGATATTAAATGAAAGAGAAAAAAAGATAATTATAATGAGATACGGATTACTAGGTGTTAAAGAAGAAACACAAAAAGAAATAGCAAAGAAACTTTCAATAAGTAGAAGTTATGTTTCAAGAATAGAAAAAAGAGCACTTGTAAAAATGCTCCGTGAGTTCTTAAAGAATCAGAAATGTTAATTTATTTTCTCTACATTTAGTTTTACTTTAAATCCATTTAAATCAAATTCTTCATATAAATTGCTATCTTCTAATATTTCAAGTGCTAAAGTTTCATTTTTAATATACTCAGAAAATTCATTTAATGCTTCTTTAAATTCATTATCACCACTATAATAAATAGTAATTCTATCAGTTATTTCAAAGTTTTTATTCTTTCTTAACTGCTGTACTTTAGAAACAAGTTCTCTAGCTACTCCTTCTAAAACTAATTCTTTAGTTAACTCAGTATTTAAAATTACAAAGTGATGCTTTTCTGTACCTACATTAAATCCTTCTTTACTTGTAACTCTTATTTCAATCATAGATTCATCTATTATATATTTTTGATTATCTATTACAAATTCAAGAGTATTATTATTTTGAAGTTTATTTATTTCTTCATCAGATAACTCTTCCAAATATCTTTCATATTCTTTTATTTTACTTCCAAATACTTTACCTACCACCTTATAATTTGGTTTAACTGTTATATTAATATATTTAGATAAATCGCCTACATAGTGAACTTTCTTTACATTTAATTCTTTCATAATTAATTCTGTTAAGTCTCTTATTATATTTTCATTTTTTATATCTAATAATACTTCACTAATTGGTTGCCTTATTTTTATCTTTGCTTCTTCTCTTATAAATCTTCCTATACTTACAAATAATCTTACCAAGTCCATTCTTTCCTCAAGTTTTAAATTTATAAAACTATTATTATATTTTGGAAAATCTGAAGTATGAACTGAATATTCTTTAGTTAATTTAGTATATATTTCTTCACTTATGAATGGTGTTATAGGCGCGATTAATTGAGACAATCCTACTAATACTTCATATGTTGTTTTGTAGACAGCCTTTTTAGAATTATCTAACTTCGAACCCCAGAATCTCTTACGATTAATTCTAATATACCAATTTGATAAGTCTTCTGAAACAAATTCAGTAATTGCTTTAACTACTTGATTCAAATCATATTCTTCAAAAGATTCTGTTACATATTTTATTAGTTTATTATATTTACATAATAACCATTTATCTGTTTCTTCTAAGCCATCATAATTTACATTACATTCATTTATGTCTACATTATCTGTATTAGCATACAGTACAAAGAAGTTATAAGTATTTTTAAGTGTATTAAAGAATTTAGATTGAACTTCTTTTAATCCTTCTATATCAAACTTTGTTGGATTCCACACAGGGGACACATATAAGAAATACCATCTAAGTACATCTGCTCCATAAGTATTAAACATTTCAAAAGGATCAACTGCATTACCTTTAGATTTACTCATTTTTTGACCATTTTTATCTAATAATAAATCAGTTACCAATACATTTTTATATGGAGTCTGTTTTTTTATAAATGTAGATATTGCAAGTAATGAATAGAACCATCCTCTTGTTTGATCAATTGCCTCAGATATAAAATCTGCAGGAAACTGAC
>CAZMCS010000023.1:0-13300 GCA_964565085.1 uncultured Muribaculaceae bacterium
ATTGCAATATATATATCTTTTCCAGGAGTATATCCCGCCTTTTCTATTGCTTTTACTATAAAACTAAATGCTGATTTATTATCTTTTAAATCAGGTGCGAAACCTCCTTCATCTCCTACTGAAACACTTAACCCTTCTTCAATTAAAAGAGTTTTTAATGCATAAAAAACTTCTGAAGTTGCTCTTACTGAATCAGCAAACTTATTAAACTTTGGAACAATCATAAATTCTTGAATGTCTAAATTATTACCCGCATGCTTCCCTCCATTAATTATGTTATACATTGCAAATGGAAGTTTCTTTTCTCTTTTGTTTAAATAATCATAAAGTTCTTCACTTCTATCTAATGCTGCTGCTTTTAAACATGCAAGCGAAACTCCAAGTATTGCATTCGCACCTAGTTTACTCTTATTTTCAGTGCCATCTAATTTAATCATAACTTGATCTATTTCTCTTTGGCTTGTTACTTCCATATTTAATATTACTTTACTGATTACTTCATTTACATTCCTTACTGCCTTAAGTACTCCTTTGCCTCCAAATCTATGATCATTATCTCGTAATTCTAAAGCCTCTTTTGATCCTGTTGAAGCACCTGAAGGTACAGCAGCAACTCCTATACTTCCTTTTTCTGTTACTACTTCAACCTCTACAGTAGGCATACCTCTTGAATCTAATATTTCTCTTCCTCTTATTTCTTTTATTTTACTCATAAAAGCCTCCACTACAATAACATTATACTATTTTTACTTTATTTTTCAAATATAAACTTATATTTTTATTTAGAATGTGCTATAATTTTAACTATAACGGAGGATAAAATGAGAGTTGAAGAAATAGATAGTGATACTTTTAATATGTTTGCAAAAAATCATATAATGAAAAACTATTTTCAAACAAGTAATTATGCTAAAGCAATTGAAAACTCTGTTTTTGAAACTATGTTTATTGGAATATTTGATGAAAATATTCTTAAAGGCGCTGCACTAATTCTATATAAGAATTTAGCACCCGCAATAAAATATGGTTATTCTCCAAGAGGGATTTTAATAGATTATTACGATGAAGACTTATTAAAAGAAGTTACTAAAAGTATAAAAGAATTTTTAAATAAAAAAGGATTTGCATTTTTAAAAGTAAATCCAGAAATAACTTATTCAATATTAGATTTTAATATTAAAGAAAAATTTTTAAATTTTAAAAATAAAAATATTTTAGATTTAATGAAACAAATAGGTTATAAAAAACTAATGGATAATTTATATTTTGAATCTCTATTACCTAGATTTAATCCCATTATAAATTTAAGAGAATATGATATGAGTAATATAGAAGAATTATTAAACTCAAAGATTAATCAACATCAGTTAAAAGGAATAAACTTTATAATAGGTTCAGAAAATGATTTAGAGACCTTTTATTCACTTGTTGATACAAGTAAAATTCCCAATTTTAATAAATATAAAAACTATTATAATACTTTTAAAAAAGACGATATGATTGATTTATTTTTACTTTCTATTGACTATAATGAACAATTAAAAAACTTACAAAGAGAATATCATATAGAAAGTACTGAAAACTTTAAAATAAATGAAGAATTTGTAAATAATTTATCTGATACTTCTTTATACAATAGAAAAATGGAATCAGATAAAAAAGTAAATGATATTCAAAGTAATATAACTAGAATAAGCAATATTTTAAAAGGTGAAATTCAAAAAGAGATTATAGCAGGTGCCTTATTAATTAAATATGAAGGTAGAGTATCATTGTTATTCAGTGGTTATAATAAGAATATAAATAATATTGATATAAACTTTTATTTATATTATAAAATTATTGAAGAATATCAAAAAGCTGGTTATAAGTTTTTAGATTTAAATGGAATAACTGGAGACTTTTCTAATTCAAATCCATTTAAGGAATTAAATGAGTTTAAACTTCAATTTAAACCAGTAGTATATGAATATGTTGGCGAATTAGATTTAGTAACTAATAGTACTCTTTATCAAATAGCACTTACTACTAACTTATTAAAAAAAGAATTTGAAAGAGAAGAAGTAAAATAACATCTCAAACGAGATGTTATTTATATATATTTCTCCATGTCTTTTGGAACCTTATCATTTATTACCATATCTATTATTTTTTGTTCTTTTTCTTCACTAACTTCTTTACCTGTAATTGAACTTATTTCATGAATTATTTCTCTTAGAGTAGTCTCATCTTTAAAATTTCCTTCATGTAATTTTTTAGCTAAGTTTAATATAGTTTCTTTACCAACATTAGTTTTCTTCTCTATCTTTTCAAAAAGATCTTCACTCATATTATCCTCCTAGAGTATTATATGAAAAAAGATAAGTTAGGTTATTCTCCTTTGTTCTTGAACTGTAATACTATTGGGGTACCACTGAAATCAATATTTTCTCTTATTTTATTTTCTAAATATCTTCTATAAGAGAAGTGAATTAACCCTTTTGAATTTACTTCTATATTAAATCTAGGTGGTTTTGTTGAAACCTGATATGCGTAGTATACTTTTAATTGTTTACCTTTATAATTAGGTGGAGGTGTTTCAATGTATGCCTCTCTTATAATATCATTTATAATACTTGTTTTTATTTCTTTATTTGCATTTTCATAAGCATTTAAAGCTTCAGGCATTAAAGTATGAACACGTTTCTTTGTAAGTGCACTTAAAAATACTATTTTAGCATATGACATAAATTGAAAATGATTACTAATATCTTCTTTCCATTTCTTAATTGCGTTATCTTTATCTTCTATTGTATCCCATTTATTTACAACTATTACAACAGCTTTTCCTGCTTCTAAAATATAAGACGCTATATGTTTATCATGCTCAACTATACCCTCTACAGCATCTATAAGTAAAAAGCATACATCACTTCTATCAATAGCTCTCATACTTCTTATAAGACTATATTTCTCTATTGCTTCAAAGATTCTTCCTTTTTTTCTAAGACCAGCAGTATCTATTAGAATGTATTCTTCCTTATTATAAGTAAATTTGGTATCAATAGCATCTCTAGTTGTTCCTGCGATGTCCGATACTATTACTCTTTCTTCATTTAGCATTGCATTTACAAGACTACTTTTACCTACGTTAGGTCTTCCAACAACACACATTTTCATAATAGATTCATCTTCATCTATTTCATCTTCATTAAAGTCTTTACAGACATTATCAAGTAAATCATCTATACCCATATTTCTTTCCGAACTAATTGCAACATATTCATCAAATCCTAACGAATAAAAGTCATATATATTTTCATTAGCCTTTTTAGTATCTATTTTATTTATAGCAACTATTACTTTTTTACCACTTTTTTTAAGCATATCTCTTATTAATAAGTCGTTTGTAGTTATTCCTTCTTTTCCATCAACTATGAAAACAATAACATTGCTTTCTTCTATAGCAATACTAACCTGCATTTTTATTTCTTTATTAAACAAATTATCTTCTAAATCAATACCACCCGTATCAATTAAATAAAATTCATGATTTTCATAACTTGCCTTGCTGTAAATTCTGTCTCTAGTAACGCCTGCGGTATCTTCAATAATAGAAATCTTTTTTCCAACTATTCTATTAAACAAAGTACTTTTGCCCACGTTTGGTCTACCTACTAAACATACTGTCTGCCTATTCATAATAATTGCCTCCTAAGAAATTATATCAAAAAAAAAAGAACTTAGATAGTTCTATTCTATATTTTCATTAGTAATCATTTTCACTACATTCTGTCCATCAATAACATATACTCCTAAGATTCTCCATATAATCCCGCTGTAACTTAAATAGTTTCCATTTTCTTCTCCAGTATACAAGCAAGGAGAAGATGCTGTTGGTGTACAGTTTAAATCAGTTAAAATAAGTTCTACTAGATTTCTATCAGTTGAACTTCCAGATTCACCTTCCCATATAGCTTTTATATTTGCTCCAGTTAATTTAACTAGGATTTCAATATCGTTTAAACTTGTATTATCTCTAGGATCAATAGCACATCCATAGGAATCTAAACAAATTTCTCCATCACTTTCTATATCCTTTTCAACATATCCCTGTTCAATAAGTTCTCCAACAGTTATTATAAGTTCCCCATTAATATCTAAAAGTGCTTTATTATCCTGACCATAAAGTTCTGCTGCCAAAATTATTATTTCCTTTTTAGATTCATAAACTCTATTATTTATTCTCTGTCTAATTAAAATAACACTTGGAATTGCAATAATGGCTATTATTGCAATAATAGCCAGTACAGTTAATATTTCAGGTAATGAAAAGCCTTTTTTCATATATATCACTCTCTATTTATAAATAAATTATAATATAAAAAAAAAATAATTACAATAATTATTTTCCTTCTATATAACTCTTAATTATTTCATAAACTCTTTCTTTGCCTACTTTTGTAACACTAGAAAAGTTTACTATTTCATCTCCTAAATCAACATCTAGAGTATTTTTTATTAATAAATCCTGCTTATCTCTTAAACTACGTTTTATCTTGTCATATTTAGTTGCTATTACTGTAACAGGTAAATTATAGTATTTTAAAAAGTCATACATCATCAAGTCATTTTCTGTGGGTTTGTGTCTATAATCTATAAGAAGAAACACATGCTTTAAATTAGGTCTACTCTTCAAGTATTCCTCAATCATCATACCAAATTTATCCTGTTGTTTTTTAGAAACTGCAGCATATCCATAGCCAGGAACATCAACAATATAAAATTCTTTATTTATTAAATAAAAATTTAATGTCTGTGTCTTACCAGGCTTACCACTAGTTTTAGCAAAATTCTTTCTATTTATAATAGTATTGATAAAACTGCTTTTACCTACATTACTTCTACCAACTACTAAAAATTCACACTTTTCATCTGTAGGATATTGACTTACTCTAACTGTAACAATGGGAGATTCAACATCTACTATATCCATATATTTCACCTACTTGCATATTATATTATACTAAAAAGCATCATATTAAGCAATATAAACTTAAGGTTCTATAAAAGTAAATGGATTACTGTAACTTCCACTGCCATTTACTTCAATAGAGTTATTTACATATACCACAGGTTTTATTCCAGATACAGTAGTTTTCTCTATTAATTCTGATCCAGTACTAGTTATTTGATATGCTGTTGCACTAATCTCAGTCATTGTCCAGTAATTTTTAGTACTTGACAAATATGATTCGTTACCACCCATTGCATCATATTCACTTAAATTTAAAAGTCCTATATTATCATAAATAAGGCTTGTATCACAAGAAACAGGTGAACTCGTACATAAAAACTTACTTGTACTAACTAAAAATGTACTTTTATTTTCTAAAGTATTATAAAAGACATTTAAATTTGAAACTATATCATCATATGTACATGTTAATGATGCTGAATTTATAATCAATGGAAATATAATAAAAATTAATAAACTTATAAATATTTTTTTCATATTATCTCCTATATTATATATAAATTATAATTTAAAAAATCTTAAAAGTCTATAAAAAAGAACTAGTCTTCTTTTTCATTATATTCCTTACAAAGATTATCTAGTTCTTTAATTAATTTATCTATTACTTCCTTATCTTTAGTTCTAATACCACTGGCATACTTATGACCACCGCCATTGTATCCCATTGCTACTTCATTTACTACAGGTCCTCTGCTTCTAATATTTATTCTATAAATATCATTTCTTTCATCTCTAGAAATAAGTACCCAACATATTATTTCATTTATATTATTTAAATCATTAATCATATTTGAAGCGCTTGCAGGATCTGCTCCAAAAGATTTAATAACATCGTCATCTAATTCTATATAAGCAAAATTATTCTTAGTTACCCTTATATTAGATGCTATATGACCCATTAATCTTAATTCAGATAAAGGTTTTGCATAAAGTTTATTATATAAACTCTGAATATCTAATCTATATTTTTTAATAAGATCTCCAGCTATGAAGAAAGTATTAGAAGAAGTAGAATTAATTAAAAATCTATTTGAATCTGAAACAATACCCATAAATAATGTTTCAGCAATTTCTTTAGTCATTTTGAGTCTAGTATTATTTATAAGTTCAACTACTATTTGTGATGCACTTGATGCAGTTTCTTCTGTAAGATCAATTCCGCCAAAGTCATCAATTCTTGGATGATGATCTATTTTAATTATGTTTTTAAATTTATCTAAATTTGAAATATCTACTCTTTTTTTATCTGGAACATCCAGCACAATTAATAAAGAATTCTCATAATCAAATTCTTCAAGCTTATCAAGCCTTCCTAAAAACTTAAGTTTTGAAACTCCGCTTCCCAAAGCATAAACCTTCTTTTTTGGAAAAGTTTCTTTTATTGAATCTCTTAATGCTATTTGACATGCAATCGCATCAGGATCAGGTCCAATATGTCTTGCAGTATAAATAATATTATATTTTTTAATTTCATTATAAATTTGCTTATATTTTACTATCATATTTACTCCTAATTTATAAGATTATATGTATCTTTAGCAATCATGATTTCTTCATCAGAAGGAACTACATAAACATCTATTTTTGAATTTGAAGTTGAAATCTTCTTAAATTCACTTTTTACATCATTTAAATTCTTATCTAGTTCAACTCCTAAGCATTTAAGACTTGTTACAATCTTTTCTCTTATTAAACTACTTTTTTCTCCAGCACCTGCTGTAAAAGTAATTATTTCAGTACCATCTAATAATGTATTATACATTGAAATGTAATTAACTATGCGTCTTACATACATATCCATTGCCAGAATACTTCTTTCTTCTTTTTTTAAAATTGCAGTTTCAATATCTCTTAAATCATTAGAAATACCACTTACAGCAAGTACTCCACTTTTCTTATTTAAATCATTTATTACTTCTTCTATACTTTTATTTTCTTTTTTCATAATGAATGGAATTATTCCAGAATCAATGTTACCAGAACGAGTTCCCATCATAACACCTTCTAAAGGAGTAAACCCTAGAGAAATATCAACACTTTTACCATCTTTTATTGCACATATGGAAACACCATTTCCAATATGACAATTAATCATTTTTGGATTATATCCTAAGAATTCAAGCATAAATTCACTTATATATTTATGAGAGGTACCATGAAACCCATATTTTCTAACTCCATATTTTTCATACCATTCATAAGGTACTGGATATAAGTATGCTTTCTTTTCAAGTGTTTGATGAAATGCAGTATCAAAAACTGCTACATGCTTCGCATTAGAAAGTTTTTCCATAAAAGTTTCAATTCCTAACAAATTTGCAGGATTATGTAAAGGACTTAAAGGAATTAATTCTCTTATTGTTTCAATAACATCCTTATCTATAATAATACTTTTTGTATATTTATTTCCTCCATGAACGACCCTATGACCAACACCCTCAATTTCATCATAAGTATTTATAATATTTAACTCTAGAAACTCTTTTAATAAAATCTCTGCAGCTTCCTTATGATTATCTAGTTCTTTTGTTCTACTAATTTTCTCATTATTATAATTAATAATATAAAAACTGCTTTTTAAACCAATTCTTTCAAAAATACCACTTACAATTATTCTTTTTTCTGGTAATTCTATTAAAGAAAATTTTAAAGAAGAACTTCCAGCATTAATACTTAAAACCTTCATGAGATACCTCTTTCTTTTTTTATTATAACATTTATAAATTAAAAAATCATCTACTAGAGACGATTTATTTAAATCTTTGTGTTCTATTTAATTCCTTAACTAGTGGCTTCTCTATTTCAATATTATTTTCATTAGAAAAATAATCTTTTTTTAATTTTGAAATAACTGAATTACTTTTAAATTTCCTTGATTTTCTCATATATCCCACCATTTATATTATGAGATATATTTTAAGAATTATTCATTCTTTAATTTTTTAGTTAAAATATCAACTTCTAATTCCGTATCCAATATTTTATCTTCTATTTTTAATCGTAATAAATAAATTTCTTTTTCAAGTTTTTCTCGTTTCATATGTGAATTAGCCTCTAAAAACATATCTATTTCTTCTGCAATATTAAAAGATATCTTATATGCAAGTTTATAGATATTTAAATCAAAATTTAGTTCCTTCAGTTTTTCTTTTATTTCATCTGCTTCACTATTACAAATATTCATTTTGTTCTTTCCTTCCATTTATTTCAATGATTTCAAGAGAATTCACTACTTCCTTAATTAGATTTTCATAGTCAATTTTGGACTCTAATTCCTCAACTATTTCTAATTTTGGATTAATTACCGGATGTTTTGGAACAAACACAGTACAACAGTCTTCATATGGAAGAATACTTGTTTCATAAGTACCGATTCTTTTAGAAATATCTATAATTTCTAATTTATCAAATGAAGCAAGAGGTCTTAATATTAAAAAATTTGTTACATTATTAACTACATTCATACTTGTTAATGTCTGGCTTGCAACTTGACCAATACTTTCTCCATTTATAATTGCAAGTGCTTTTATTCTTTTAGCGAGACATTCTGCAATACGATACATCATTCTTCTCATTATTGTAATTAAATAATCTTCTTTCAATAATTTATATATAGTTTCTTGAATCTTCGTAAAGTTTACAATATAAAGTCTTGAGTTTACATTATACTCTGAAATAATATTAGCTAGTTTAATTACTTTATTTCTTGCTTCAATACTTGTATGAGGTATACTTTCAAAATAAATATAATCTAACTTGATTCCTCTTTTTGATGAAAGATAACCTGCTACTGGGCTGTCAATTCCTCCACTTAGCATAAGAAGTCCTTTTCCTAAAGTTCCAACGGGGTATCCTCCTAATACTTTAGTTCCATTTACATAAATATAAGCAAATTCTTGTCTAATTTCTATATTTAAAATCACTTTAGGATTATGAACATCAACTTTTATATTCTCTTTATTTTTTAAAATATACCCTCCTACTTTAGCACTTATTTCCATACTAGTCATTGGATAAGACTTATCACTTCTATTAGTTTCAACTTTAAATGTTTCAATTTCATCTTCATTTAGTATTTCCAGAGATCTTTCTTTAATATTCTCAAATGATAAATCATCTGTTTCATAAGCAACTATTACTTCATAAATTCCAAATATTTTAGATAATAAACTAACAAAAGTATCTATATTTTCTTCTGCTGTATAAATAAACATTCTAAAAAAATCTCGTTTAATTTCATATTTAAAATTACTAAGTTTATTCTTGATATTATTTTCAAGAATTCTAATAAAGAAGTTTCGATTGTTTTTTTTAGTTGTAAGTTCTCCATATTTTATTAATATTACACGCTTCATTATCTTATTAATAACCCCTTATATACTTTAGCAAATGCATTTAAGAACATATTTATTTCATCAGTTGTTGTATAGTGACTTATACTTATTCTAACTGAAGTAGTACTTATACTTTTATCATCTGTTACAGCTTTTAATACAGTGCTTTCTTCTAAAGATGAACATGCAGTATTAGTACTTATAAATATATTTTCTTTTTCCATTGCTCTTATAAAAGTTTCACTCCTAATCTTAAGCAAACTTAAATTTATTATGTGAGGTACACATAACTCATTGGAATTTATTTTTATATCATATTTCTTTAATCCTTCTAATAATCTATTCTTTAAAGTTTCAACTTTCTTAATATTATCATCAAATTTATCATAAAGAATTCTCATTGCCTTAGAGAAACTTACAATAAGAGGTAAAGCCTGTGTACCTCCTCTATTTGGAGTATTTTCAGTAACTCCATAAATTAATGGTTCAAACTCTATTCCCTGTTTTTTATATAACATTCCAATACCTTTAGGAGCATATATTTTATGCGCTGAAAAACTGGCGAGATCAACATCACCTAAAGAAATTTTCATTTTACCTAAGGCTTGTGTCATATCTGAATGAAATATTACTTTGTCATTAATTTTATTTATTGTCTGTCTTATTGTTTTAAGAGGTGCCTTAAAACCGACTTCACTATTAACTGAGCATATACTTATAAGAATAGTATCTTGTCTTATTAAATTTTTTAAATCATTTAAATCTATTTGTCCATTACTTAAAAGTTTTACATAACTTATTTCAAAACCTTCTTTATTTAAAGATTCCATTACATCAAGCACACTTTTATGTTCTAAGTAAGAAGTTATAATATGTTTTCCTCTATTTTGATATTTGAGTGCAACCTGTCTAATAGCAGTAGTATTACTTTCGCTTGCTCCTGAAGTATAAATTATTTCTTTAGGATTTATATCAAGTATCTTACTTATTTGTTCAGTTGCCTTTAAAAGTAACTCTTTTGATAAAACTCCTAAATTATGAATACTATTTGCATTTCCAATATATTTCTTAGTTACCTTTACAAAAGAATCTAATACTTCATCATTTACTGGCGTTGTTGCAGAATAATCTAAGTAAATCATAATATCCTCCTATAATTCTTGAATTACAGTCAATAAAACAGGTCTACATTCAGTTTCCTTATATAAATAGTCTCCTATTTTTTCCCTTATTTCATTTCTTATTTTTACATAATCAGCATATCTTTCATTATGTGTATTATTATTTATTATATCTAGAGATAATCTTTTAATTTCCTCAACTATATTCATATTATCTTTAACATAAATAAATCCTCTTGTTAAAATCTCAGGACCAACCATAATCTTCTTAGTCTTCTTATCAAGTGTAGCACTTATAAGAACAAGTCCATTATTACCAAGCATCTCTCGATCTTTTAAAACAAGTTCTCCAACATCTGATGAACTTTTACCATCTATTAAAATATCTCCTACTTCTATAGTTTCAAAATTATCCTCTAGCACTCCATCTTTAAAAGTAATAATATTTCCATTTTCTTTTAAAAGAATATTCTCCTTAGGCATTCCAACATTTGATGCAAGATTTCCATTTTCAACCTGATAACGATATTCTCCTTTAATAGGCATATAATATTTCGGATTAAATAATCTTATTAACATCATAATATCTTCACTTGAAGCATGATATCTTACACTTTTATCTTTAGGAATCGTTTCAATATTAACTCCTTTTATTGCAATATCATTTTTTAGTTTTACAATTGTCTTTTCATATGCATCATAACTGGGTTCTGCAAGACAAATAGTATCTGTTTCTTTTAACATTACAAACTTATCATACCCTGATACTATTCTATTTATGTTATAGTAAGGATTTTCTCTATCATTACTTACTAGTATAACTGCGTCTTCATCCTTTAAGTTTGTTAAATCTCCCAATATTTCTTTATCAATATCTAAGTAACCTTCATCAACAGACATATTAACTATACTATGAAGTTCCTTACCCATAATTATTACTTTTCTAGTCTTTCCTTTTAAAGCATTAAATATTTCTTGAATTGTATATATATGAAGAGGTAATAAAGTGAATATAATTCTACCTTTATTTCTATCTATAACACTTTTAAAGAAACTTTCAAGTTTATGTTTAGGAGATGTATGACCTTTCTTTTCTACAAAGACACTCTCACACATTAAACAAAGAACACCTTGCTTACCAATGTATGCAAGTTTTCCTAAGTCCATATCATAGTACCCTCTCATAGTAGGATCTATTAAAAAATCAGCCATATATATAATACTTCCATCATTGGTATTTATACTGTAACCAACTGTTTCAGGTGAAGAGTGTGTAACACTAAATGGAAAAATACTAAATCCATCAAAATCAATCTTCTTATGTGCGCTTATAATATTAATATTTTTAATGTCTATCTTTTCTTCTACACATTCAAATTCAATTATTTTAGAAGAATATTTAGGTGCATATATCTTTATTTCAGGTATTTCTCTTATTAAATCAGTTATAGCCCCCATATTCTCACTATGTGGATGCGTTATAAATAAACCTACTATTTTATCCTTATTTTCTTTTAAATACTTAAAATCTGGTATAACATAATCAATACCATACATTTTTTCTGGTGCATATTTTATACCACAATCAAAAACTAATAACTTATCATCAATAGAAATGGTATATAAATTTTTACCATTTTCATTAAGCCCCCCAAGAGCCATTATATTTATTTTACTCATCTTTCCTCCTTGAAAACTAAAAGTTAAAAATACTTAGTATATTATAACATAAAAGTATTAAAAAAGATAGTGTTTACTATTTCTTTAATAAAACATATAAAATTTAAATAAAAGTTTTAATCTAAGTGTTTCCTTACACTTATAATATCTAAACCTTTATTCTTTATAAAATTAATTGTAACACTTAGTTCATCTATTACACTTTTACTTTCATTTAGAATAATTAAATTTCCGTTATCTAAAGTATTCTTTACATTTGTTAAAATATCTTTGTCAAAAAAGTATTCTGTTTTAATACTATTTAAATCATTTTTACTACATAACTTTAATATATCATTATTGTCTGTATATATGCAAAAAGGTTTATAATTAGTATCAAAAGTGTTAATAATATTTAAAAACATTTTTAAATCGTTATTATCACTACCAGAATATAAAATATCATAATCACTATTAAATAATATATTTAGATATTTCTTATGTTCAATAAGAGTTATTCCATCTACAATTACACCAAGTTTAACTTTTTTATTTTCACTTACATTAATTATTTGATCTAAATATTTAAAACTATTTATTTTTATTAATATACTTACACTCTTTTTACTTGGATTTCCTCTAATTATATAGTAATCTATATTACTTTTTTTCGTAACAACACAACTTCTTTCTTCAAAAACCATTAAAGCTTCTGAATAACCAACACCTTTCATATTTGAATAACTTAATGTTGGGTTTACCTCAATACCATTAATTCCTAATACAACACCATCTGAAGTAATATATCCTTCAATACATTCACTATTAACTTTTGATGCATACTCATTAATTGAAGTCATTATTGGATCCTTGTCATTATTCATTTCAACAACTTTATTGGTATAATAAAAACTAAATAAGACTAACGTTATTAAACCAGCATATTCAAAAATTTTTTTCAAAAAAACCACCTATAAAATTATATGTGGTTTTATTAATTTTAGTAAAAAGTTTTTAAAGAGATTCTTTTGTTAATTTTAATAATGCACCAAATTCTCTTTGTATTCTTAATGAAAGATCAGAGTTTATAAATCCTATCTCATTTAAACCTTTTTGATAATCTTCTTTTGTTATTTCACCTTTATTTAATTTAAAATCTAAACTATTAC
>CAZMCS010000024.1:0-13269 GCA_964565085.1 uncultured Muribaculaceae bacterium
GATTATGAGGAAGACTCTCTTGCACACGCTATACTGAAGTATCGCATAGCTAATATCGAAAATTCAGTTCATGATGGAACGTCAGTATCAGTTATCCCTTGGATAGCACGAGGGCTCTTTACCGTAACGTTATCCAATGGTCATTGGGCATACGGGAGTCAGTTAAAGCAGAAGGAGTAAAGCATGGCTAATATATGCAATAATTACTTAACGATCAGCGGGGACACCTCCCAGCGCGAGGCTCTATTAAAGAGGCTCCTGGATCAGGATCAGGCTCTCCTCAATACCGTCCCCAATTTCAACGCCAACGACTTCTCTATCGACCGCGAAGACATTTATGATAACTGCGGGGAAATATACTTCCAATTCGGTAGCTTCTGGAGTTGCCCACTTGAAGATATAAAAATCCTTTCAACTGAGTATCCCGACCTTGAGTTCAACGTCAGATTCGATGAAGGTGGTGCCGATTATTATGGCACTGCCTTCATCCAAGACGGCTCTTGTAACGAAACAATGATGGAGGAAGTTGATTATATCGAAGAATATCAAGTTGACTACATCGAGGAACGTGATGAGATGCTTGAAATGTCTTATGATAAGTTCCTTGAATCCTACACCCACGGCAATGAATTTGATGAGTATCCATTTGGATACATCGACCGACATATCGTCAAACGGATAAAGAAGAAAGATCTCCCTAAGTTCATTAACCGAAAATGGTTCGACGATGAGGCTGAAGCTGAGTACAAGCGGCGGCTGGCGGGCGGGAGGCTCTACCAAAGAACCTGAACCAAAGGAGTAACCTTGTCTTACCAGGAACTGACCAACGAAGCATACCGAAAGATGCCCCCCCAAAGATCAGATAACCGAACTTAAAAAGTGGCTTGAAGATCAGCTCAATGAACACCGGGCGATACTGCGATCCGTAGCGGGAGCCATCCCTGAATGCGATCCAGACCTTGACACCGTACTAAGTGTTGACATGAGAGATCTTCCAAAGATGATCAATGATTATGAGGAAGACTCTCTTGCACACGCTATACTGAAGTATCGCATAGCTAATAAAGTTGAAGTATGTGATGACAGTATCCTTGATTCTGATATGGTAGGTGAGATCATAGTCAAGATATGTGAATGTTGTGACAGTGAAGAAGATATGAGAACGCTTCAGATCCAGCGTTCGGTAGCAGACAGCATGGTAACTCTCTGCCGGATCTTCTGTTTCAAGGATCTTGAAAAAAGTTTCTTAACCTGGCACCCATAAGGAGGCTCTATGAAAAAGCCTGTGTTCTATGTCGAGGAGATCCGGGAACTCCTCAACCAACTTGAAAGTATAGACAGCAGTACAGAACATCTATCTACAGTAAAAGAAAACCTCTCCTCACATATCCTTTATAGTTGTGCGAGTGAAGAGGACACCGGGCTTGATAAAATATCTGATGAAGCCTATCTAGGTATCGCAGCAGAAGCGTACTCCCTTGAGATAGCAGCTAAACAACTCCGCACCATAGTGAGAGCTTTTAAAAAGCCAATGATCGACCTTCCAAAAGATATGAATAGTGATAATGAAATAATCGCCATAATCGCCCGCTGGAGAATGAAGCTGGGCAAATAACAGGAGGCTCTATGCAATTACCTAACTCTGTCCTACGCCTCATGGGGCTGGGTCATGATGAAACTGTCAAAATGATTCTCGCTAACCCTAATGATCATCTCCAGAACATCGTAAGAATATCAAAGATCTGCCGGGTCAAGATCATGTTTCACTGTTCACAGTCATTCTATATCACACGTCGGAAGCGTATTGACAACGTTACAGAATATGTCTTCCCGGAATTCTTCTCAAGGGGGGGCACACTTTATTACAAAATGCGACGCGGAGGACGCACCGGATTTCCGATTTCTATTAACAATATAAGAGCCTATGAACCAGTACTTGAATCTCATGACTCATTTAACTCCTATGAGGAATTCGAGAAAAAGTTTGATAAGCACTTCATCACCGAAGAACTGATCAAACAGCTCTGGTCTGAAAAATCTGCACAACATGGAAGTAGATACAGGCCATCGGACTTCCGCCCAATCAGCAGCTCCGGTAAGGAGGCTCTAAGAACCTTCCTCATATCTTTCAAGGGGATCAATAACACCGATACCACAACCTATAGAGAAGAAAAATGTTTTGATGGAAAAGGCACCTATCATATATGTCGCGGGTACTATTACGGAAGAGGAGGCTCCGGGAGCCGGGACATACGAATAAGTCATCAAATGGGAAATAATCTTGTACACTACTCCAGCGAATACCACAACTGCGGCAACGGTCGCTACGGTTTACTCGCTAACAAATCCACGTACCTCTGGCTGGAAGATGATTGAGTCTCTTTCATAGAGCCTCAACATCCTGGCGGCGGGTCGTAAGCCCGCCATCCTTTTATCCATAAGATTTCTGTTGCTCAATTCGTTTTAAAAGAGTATATTTATTTCACATCTAAATAATATGGGGGTTCCTCATGGCTACTATGAATATTAAGCAGACTAAAGACATGCTTCTTAATCTCCCGATTGAGATTGCGATTCTTATATCAGGCAATCACGGGATAGGCAAGTCGGCAATCGTTAAACAGGTCGCTAAGTTCCTCGATATTCCATGTATCGATTTTCGTCTCAGTCAGAATGACGTGGGAGATCTTAAAGGTATGCCGTTCCATGTGAAGGGTCGTACCGTATTCGCTCCACCGGAATTCTTCCCGATACGTGAAGCAGATGCTATTGAGCTTAAAGATTTTCTTGGTTTGGCGGAAGACATCTCTCTTGGTCGATATGGGGATCGCGGTATCCTTTTCCTTGATGAGATTAACCGGGCTAACCGGGAAGTTCAGCAAGCAGCATTCGAACTCGTCCTGGATCGGAGGCTCAATCTTAGAAGCTTACCTGACGGTTGGCGGGTGGTCGCTGCAATCAATGGTGACAGCAATCTTTATACGGTCAACGATATGGAACCCGCATTCTTGTCCAGATTCGCTTTGATCGATCTGAAACCCACACTTCAGGAATGGTTGTCATGGGCGGAAGGTGAAGGGCATATCCATGATTCAATCAGCCAGTTCATCCGTAAGCAGTCCGATTTCCTTGATCCTACCCCGGAAGCTATCAAAGAAGCCTCCGTCCGTGGCGTTGTGAAAGTACATGACCGACGTGCATGGGAAATGCTTTCTAAAACCATAACAAAGTTTGAATCGGATTACGAAGCCGGTCAACGTCCAATAAGAATCCTCGCCAAGAAAGAGGAAGCCTACTCAGAATTGATCCTCGTAGCCGGTGCCTTTGTTGGTTCTATGGCAAGTGTCGCCTTCAAATCATTCATCGAAATGGATTATGATGCTCTTGATGCGAACATCATTCTCAACAAGATGGATGATGAGATCGAGAAGAAGCTTGAGACTATCGTTAAAGCCGGTCGTACCCCGGAACTTGCAGCCTATAACGATATGATCGTTGCCTACATCAAAAAGACCGTCAAAACAAAGCTGTCGAAGGTTCAGAAAAACAATCTCACCCGGTACATCTTCATTCTTCCGAATGAATTGATCGGCAACTTCTGGCAAAACTTCAACGATGAACTGAAGGAAATCTCAGAAGACTGGTACGATCACGACAACGACAAGACCGCAAACAAAATCATGGGGGCTCTGGTCAACCCCACAGCCTTCGCTCAGTAAGAGTGAAGACTGACCTCCTATCTTAGAGCCTCCCGCTCCTGGGAGGCTCTTTCTTTTAACCTGGAGGCTCGATCATGGCAGAACTTACGATGGAAGAAAAACTCAACGCAGTTATAAAGATTCTCCAGACAATGAAAATGGACTCCCGATTCTGTATCTCTGATAAGATCCGCAATAATCCTGACTACAAAGAACTCATGGCAATAAATAAAAAGGATCTTCCTAAGAACATTAATAACTATGATCCCGATTCCCCACACCATTTTATAATCTCTTGCCGGTTATCCGGTGAAGATCCTATCGAAAAGAATCTCTCCAAATGTATAGAACTCCTATACGATCAGGAGTTCAGTTACGAAGACTACAAGAACATAGGATATCACGACGGTCAGGCATCAGCAGTATGCTGGGTATTCGAAGCTCTCGGTATGAATGAAGATGCTAAACAAGCTATCGACGCAACATACAATTTTGATTAAACAGGAGGCCCACAATGAGGAACCCTAACGATAAAAAATACGCCAACTTCTATGAACGATGGGACTGGGTAGTAACGTTCATGGTGGTAGAAGACAAGTTTGTTCATCAGGTTCTATTGATGATGGACAAAAGCCGTGATGACTCAGTAAAAACAATGGGTGTCAGGGTGGATGGAACCCGTATCTTCCTTGTCTACAACGAAGCATTCGTTGAATCACTCAGCGATGCAGAACTCCGGGGAGTTATCTCGCATGAAGTATATCATCTCGTATTACACCACTGCACTAAAAGAAAACCTGTTGAAGCGGAAGACCATGACCTCTTTAATAAAGCAGCAGACCTTGCTATCAACTGCCTCATCCCACAAGATGCCAATCGATGTCTCCCCAAAGATAAGGACGGTAAAGATATAGGATTGTTGCCTTCTCAATATGGATTCCCGGAAAAACTCTCGATGGAACAATATACCCAACTCCTCAGAGAGAAGCGCGAAAAAGACAAGAAAAACGGTGATGGACAAGATGGAGGCTCTAACAAAGATGGTGACGAACCTGGCGGGTTCGATAACCACGATGGCTGGGCTGAATCAGAAGTCATCCAGGAAATAGTCCGTAACGCTGTTAACCGTATCGCCAAAGACGAACGTGTTTGGGGTAAGATGCCCGGCGATCTTAAAGTAATCATCATGGCTGCTCAACAATCATACGTCGAATGGGAACGGTATCTCAGGCACTATCTTGGAAACTTGATCTCTCCGACCATGACCAGAACCATGAAACGCCCCGACCGACGCTTCGGTTATCCGTACCCCGGTAAGAAACGCGGCTACACTGATCGCAAGCTGGTTGCTATCGATTCATCCGGTTCAGTCGGTGAAGATGAACTGAAGCAGTTCGTTAAGGAAGTAAATACCCTCGCAGAAATCCAGCCGGTTGATCTGGTCGTATTCGATGATGGTATCCAGCTAGGTCCTATACCTTTTGATCGGAAGCGTGCTCAACTTGAGATCCCCGGTAGAGGCGGTACAGACTGGTCAGAAGTCTTCAAGCTGGCTGAAGAACGCCACTATCAATCAGTCATCATGCTTACCGATGGCTGCGCCGCTGCTTGCCCCTATCCAGCCGGTGTCAAAGATGTTCTGTGGGTATTGACCGGAACCTACAACCCCCCGGTAGAATGGGGAGAACGAGTTCGAATAGTCCCAAAGGGTCAGCCTCAAAACTGATCCAGTTTCCTTCAACCCGGGCATGAGGCTCTACGTTAGAGTCTCATGCCCTTCGTTTATCCTGGAGGCTCCTATGAAAAAAAAGCTCGCCGAAGTCACCATATATATCGGTGGAAATCTTCAGAGATCTAAACTGGGCACCTTCATCAGTAAGGCTACAAACTTGTTTCAGGATAATAATCGGGTCTTCATCCGTGAAACTATCGCTTCAACACGTAAAGGCCCGCTGATCTTTAAAACAAAAGCTCCAGATGGAGAAATAGATAATGACTTTGCAATGTTCTGTTCATTCTGTGATCTTGCTGTCAAAGTAGAAATCGCCCCTTTCATTGATCATCACGGTAACTATCGAAACAACATGCTATGTTTAGTATGTGGGTTCGATTCACCTATATCCTGTATACCTCTTGATGGGCAAGCAAATACTACTACGCTCGTCGAATCCGTTTTTAATGAACTTGATAACATCTTCAATGAATATGAGAAACCTTTAAAAGAAGCTACCCTCTCTATAAATGATAACGGTCACGCTGGTGAAATAGCCCGGCGGAAATTATCTGGTGAGCCTCTAAGAAAGATCCTCACTGAAGTTCTCAAATCCAGGATCGATTATCCTGATACTGCTATCCCTGATTTCAAATTAATCTAAGGAGTCTTAAATGTACCACTCAGATAAACCCTATGCGGGTCTTGGAGAATCAGATTGTTGGAAGTTGTTACTCTGTGGATATTATGCGTTACGTGAACTCGAAATCAAATACAGCAGCAACCTACAAATAACCAAAATTAAAACCGGATACCTGTGTGGCGACAAACGACGCACTTCAACAGTAAGAAAATTCCTCGAAGGTATCAAGCTCGTGGAAGAGGACTACCGTACCTCTGAAAATCTCACCCCCATCCCGGAAGAGGTCGAGAAGCTGCTCGAAGGCTTTAGCAAAGAGCCTCAGTTCAATACCTCCGGGTACATCACCAAGAAGGCTTCCTACTCATGGGAAAAAGATGTGCATACCACGGTCACGGATCTTGGTCAAGTCTATCTTGATACAAGTGACCTTAATGCCTTCGAGATCATTCATGTATATCTTCATCAGAACTTATATGATTTCCGGGAATTCAGACATATCACACACTACCAGAACAGAAACCGTTACACAGGTAAAAACTCCCACATCCGTTATTCTCTTAAGATCTACCCGCTAAGTGCTATCCCTTCCGCCAGCAACTCCTCCCTCATCGCAGCCGGGGAATCCTTCGCCAAGTCCCACGCTACGAAGATACTCTCAGAAGCCTTCAATCTTAAGTTCCGGGCTATCGATGATAAAGAACCCTACACCGAACTCGAAAAGATTTCATCACGACTCTCAAGTGTGGAGGAAAAGCTGAGGCTCTTACATAGAACCAGACTCGAACTTCTCGTGCTCCAACGTAAAGCTCAGGAACTCGGAGACAAAGATCTTAATAATCTTATTAACGACACGGGGGTAAAGTACATAAAACGTAGAGCCCCACTGTGGATAAACTCTACTGACAAAGAAGAAAGAAATTTGTCAATGTTAGCTTGTAAAGGTGTCAACATAATAACTGAAACAGAAAGTCACAACTAATCTTTTCAAAGGAGTCCTATATGACAATCATCAAAGGTTCATTTACTTCAGAGTGGGATGAGGGGCCGATAACAACAAACTGCACGCTCGATACCGAAACCGGGGAACTCTTTCCTGAGTCGGTGGACATCGGAGATACCGGCATGGGATCACTTATCAGTGAGAAGTTCGAGGCGGATAACGGCGATGAGTACAAGGTCTGCACGGTCTGCCACGAGTATATCAAGAAAGGAAAAATGGTACCTAACAGAACAGGAAAAGAGTTGTACGAAGAACAGCAGTGCATGAACCCCGACTGTGAATCCCACGATGAGTGAGGCTCTATGAAACAATCTTGCATAATACGAGAAGACCTCCAGGCTAAAAACCTGGGGGTTCCCATCACCAACCCACAAACAGAAGAGACCGAATATCATTATGGTTCTGAAGCACTCCCCTTTCAATGGGAGGAAGATGCTGATGAACAGATGCAGATATTCAAGAACGGTCGTTGGTATAACGCTTATAGCATTGACTTTGACTTCCCTATTAGCACAGGAGTAACACAATGAAACAAAAAATACTTGATCAGATGGCTGAACGCTTCGCACTTGATCACTTCCTCAGTGAGTATCCAAAAGATCTGGAATACAATGAAGTCATCGGAAAAATTGAGGAAATGGATGAAGATGTCATCGTATGGGAACCATTCGAAAATACCGACCCCGGCAAGCTAATCGAGTATATCGAAAATCTAAGGGACTCTGCAAAACAACTTATCAAGGATGCTCTCGGCGCTGATACGCCCGTAGACTGATAATAAGGGAGGCTGCTATGAAATATAAGACATTTGAAGGAAGAGAGTATGTAAGCGGTGCCTGGCAAGACACCTTCCTGGAAACCGGATGCAGCTACTCCCTGGGAGACTTCCAGGATTACCGGGGCGAAGTCACTGAGGCTCTACAAAAGAGCCTCTTCATACTCCCTGACCTCCTCTCCGGCTCGGATTACTCTGGGGGTATGATCGAACGATCAAACTTCCGTGTCTTCCTTAAAGAGTATAAGGAAGTCGATGGCGTATACGAAATCTTCGGAGGGTACGGAACCTTCGGAATAGCTATAAGACTCGATGTCTATAACTCCAACGAAGATATAAAAGATACTATCAATGCCATCGATGACTATCCAGTTATCGATGATGAAAATCTCTCCGAAATGGAACATGACGCTGACCAAATACTTGTAACAGAGACAGCAAAAGATCTTCCTCGTGAAATAGATCTGGAAAAGTATATCCCTGACATCGATACCATCCTTGAAGATACCGACATGATCGAAGAACTCATCTGGTCAGCAGTAAGTGATCTTGATCTAAACTTTGAACATGAAAACAAAAGCTCCTATATCCAAGATGAGGGTAAGATCCAGAGATTCGTAGAAGATTCTCTGCTTATCAAGCATTGTACAAAACTTCCGCTTCTGATTAATCGGGAGTGGGTATCTGAAACTCTCGAACAAGAATTCAAAGACAAACTTTCAGGAGGCTCTAATGAATAAACAACAACTCGAAGATCTCGAACGTACCATCGAACTCAAAAAGATTGTATGGGGAAAAGTTGCTTATAATCTTCTCACCAAAAAAGATGATCCCTATGAGATCCGATCAGAGGCGATCGAATCTCATAGAGGGCGTATCGATAAAGCAGTAAGACTCCTCAGCGATAATTTAAGATTCATCGGGGAAAAAGAAATCAAAGAATCCTATTGGGGCAATATACATGTCCCCTTTTACAAAGTGAACAATCTGGAAGACAGTAAAGAATTCCAGAAGAAACCAACATTCATTACGACTCTCGCCGAAACACATGATGCCCTGTTCAAAGACTATACAACTCTATTTTCTGACTTTCAATATGGTATCGATACAGTCATCTATCGAGATGTTTTATCACTTACAGATGAAGAAACAATATATGTCTACTGGCATCAGGATGAATTCAACATCGTCCACGGCAAAGATGATTCCAGGGAATACACGAGGCTCTATCCTGTAGCCCTCCTGGATCTGCGCATGAAACTCATCATGAGATCCCTGGTCGAACAATACTTCCACACCAACTTCCACAGCCGGGTAGAAACCTATCTCAATCTCCCGGAAGGCTCCATCAAGAAGGAAGATCACTACAGCCCCGAGATAAGAAACTTTGCAGCCCACGGTCATCGATTCACTCTTGAGCAATACTTCGGTACCAACGGATTCCTGGAAGAATACACGCACTTCAGAGACTACTTTCAGGCTCTATTAAACAACCTCAATCACTTCCGGGAAGTCATCGAAACCGCTGGAGGTCATGCAGCAGTAGTCGAACACTACAGAAAGGATATCATTGCCCATCTCAAACGTAACGCTCCTCTCTGTGCATTTCAGAAAATTTCAGATCCTGAGAGTCGCTTCCATATCCATAACTCCTATCATAATAAAGGCATAGAAGAAATGTACAGTAACCCTTCCCTCAATGTCTTCATCCTTCGTAACGCTGCTTACCTTGATTACGATACCCTCTACAAAGAGGATGTCTCCATACTCTTCATCAATGACAAAAATGAATGCCCGGCTCGGGTCGGAACTGCACCACTCATTGATACAGCATTCAAACCTCAACAAGGAGAACTTGACCTCATCAAAGGATTCACGGTATGAACTTTACCTCTGATGATCTCAAGAACCTGGTAACATACATACGAAAAGTATCTAAGGAGGCTCTAATGAATAAACAACAACTCGAAGATCTCGAACGTACCATCGAACTCAAAAAGATTGTATGGGGAAAAGTTGCTTATAATCTTCTCACCAAAAAAGATGATCCCTATGAGATCCGATCAGAGGCGATCGAATCTCATAGAGGGCGTATCGATAAAGCAGTAAGACTCCTCAGCGATAATTTAAGATTCATCGGGGAAAAAGAAATCAAAGAATCCTATTGGGGCAATATACATGTCCCCTTTTACAAAGTGAACAATCTGGAAGACAGTAAAGAATTCCAGAAGAAACCAACATTCATTACGACTCTCGCCGAAACACATGATGCCCTGTTCAAAGACTATACAACTCTATTTTCTGACTTTCAATATGGTATCGATACAGTCATCTATCGAGATGTTTTATCACTTACAGATGAAGAAACAATATATGTCTACTGGCATCAGGATGAATTCAACATCGTCCACGGCAAAGATGATTCCAGGGAATACACGAGGCTCTATCCTGTAGCCCTCCTGGATCTGCGCATGAAACTCATCATGAGATCCCTGGTCGAACAATACTTCCACACCAACTTCCACAGCCGGGTAGAAACCTATCTCAATCTCCCGGAAGGCTCCATCAAGAAGGAAGATCACTACAGCCCCGAGATAAGAAACTTTGCAGCCCACGGTCATCGATTCACTCTTGAGCAATACTTCGGTACCAACGGATTCCTGGAAGAATACACGCACTTCAGAGACTACTTTCAGGCTCTATTAAACAACCTCAATCACTTCCGGGAAGTCATCGAAACCGCTGGAGGTCATGCAGCAGTAGTCGAACACTACAGAAAGGATATCATTGCCCATCTCAAACGTAACGCTCCTCTCTGTGCATTTCAGAAAATTTCAGATCCTGAGAGTCGCTTCCATATCCATAACTCCTATCATAATAAAGGCATAGAAGAAATGTACAGTAACCCTTCCCTCAATGTCTTCATCCTTCGTAACGCTGCTTACCTTGATTACGATACCCTCTACAAAGAGGATGTCTCCATACTCTTCATCAATGACAAAAATGAATGCCCGGCTCGGGTCGGAACTGCACCACTCATTGATACAGCATTCAAACCTCAACAAGGAGAACTTGACCTCATCAAAGGATTCACGGTATGAACTTTACCTCTGATGATCTCAAGAACCTGGTAACATACATACGAAAAGTATCTAAGGAGGCTCTATCAAAAGAGCCTCCTGATGAAGAGAAAAACCAAACACTCATGACCTTCGTAAGACAAATCGAAGCTATAAGATTTAACCCTCTGCTATTTAAAACCCTCCTCAATAATTTCAAGGTTGATTACACTCTGATGAAGGAACCACTCAACAGATTACCTCTCCATATCAATGACGCTGGAGTACTCTCAAAAGTACTCGTTGAATGGAGACTGTCCAACGCCAGGTAAAGGAGGCTCTATGTTAGATGCTCAGGATCTCATCAACATAGCTAACCTCCTCAAAGCTATCCGGGTCGAAGGGCTGGCTAATGAAATTCATTGGCTAGCCAAATGCCCTAACACTATGACTCATCCTTTCAAAAAACAACTACCAGAATGTTATAACGCACTAACCTCTAATCTTAACCAAATGCCTAAACTACTTTCTCACCCATCATCTTATATCCCCATAATAGCAAAGTACCGACTGGAACATAACAAATAAATTAAGACTCATTTTATTTTAGTATAAGATTTCTATTACACAATTCATTTTATTTTAGTATATTATTTAGTAGTCTTCAACAGAGGAGTTCCCATGACTCGTGTTGTAAGGGTAGCCGTTAATAATAACTTTAACTGCTCCAAACGAGAATTCGATCAGCTCGACAAGATTGCGGCAGAACATCCCGAAGATATCTTCTTCGTGAATGCCAATATCAAAACCCCTAACCTTCTTAAAATCAATGATCACCCCTATAAGGTAGTCATAACCCTTAACCCGGATCTTATCGTAGATCCAAAACATCTCACCAAACTCTATAAGATTGATTCAGGGTTAATCGCTTTTACCCGGATCAAATATCTTCCCGAACATCCCGAAATCAATGACCTTATCAGGGAAGTAAGTTTAACCTATCCGGTAGTGATCACTCTTCAACGATTCAATGGTAAAAAATCCATTGAACAATATGTCCCTAACTACCGGAAATATTATGTGTTCAATCATAATCGCTTCAGACTCACAGAGGATAGCCTTAAAGAGGTGCTCGCTCTTGTAGGCTCTAATGTATTCATCTGTGATCAGGCGGGTCTGGGATGCGGCAGATGCGGGCTATGCTCAAAGCTCACTACCGGGGAAGATTATCCTATCCATTCCTTGAACTTGTCTTCTTCCGGGGAATGCCCTTACTCTTGCGTAGACTGCTATGCAAAGACTATGCAGCACTTCCTCAGAAGTATCAATCGACCGACCATCCACTATGATTGGATTCATATGAATTCAAAACAAAGTGGAAAAACTGCTCATATCAAATCCATTATGAAAAAATAGGTATTTTTTCATACAGCATTGAGGCTCTTAGCTCAAGAGCCTCAATGACTTACAACAGAGAGGGTTCCTATGATCATTCCAATTTTAACCGAAGTCCTTTGCTTATCTGAATATTTTGATGAAGCACCATCTCATGCAAAGATAAATCTAACCGAGGAAAGCTTCGCCTGGATCAAAAAGATGCATAGGGCAGTGAATCGATACAAAATAGCATACATCGCAGATTATAACGGTGATCCTCAATTCGTGAACATCGAAGAGGGAGAACATCATAACACAGCTACACCTTCTTCATGCCGGATGGAATGCGAAATGATCGTGGTAAGAAAAGGATCATTCTATTACAAAGGAATCATCAAACATTCAGATCCAGCCATCCAATATGAAACTGAAGCAATAAGCATAAAACAGATCTATAAACTTATCAGGTTCGCTACAAAAACACCTCTGTCAGAAATGCCTAAATATATCAACGATGAGGACTATTCATTGCGAGAGATAGCTCTCCAAAGAATGAAAAGAGAACAGGGCGTATGAGAAAAATTTTTAAGGGATTATTCCATCACATCACCTGAAAATCAAAAATCCAAATCAAACATTTTCTCAAGGAGTTCCCAAATGAAAAACACCAACGACAAATCCAGCAAAACCAATGCAGTCAATTCCACCAACTCAAAGTCCCATAAAAATCCCAATGCCGGAAAAGTTATCCGCGTGATCAACGGCAAACGGAAATCCTTCAACTACAACGCCACCAAAGTGGGAGCAATCAAATTCCATACTGCTTCTGCAGCCATCCTCCATATGCTCAAAACCACCAAACTCTCTCAGTCCGAAATCGCCCGCCGCGTCGGGGTCTCGCAGCCCTGTGTCTGCCAGCTCGCCCGTGATGTCGTTCGCAAAAAGTAAATGTACCCTCCAGGAGATCCCCTACATCAGGGGATCTCCCCTTCTCATTCCGTAGTAG
>CAZMCS010000025.1:0-12926 GCA_964565085.1 uncultured Muribaculaceae bacterium
TAGTTCTATCATTTTCATTTTGATAACGCATTTTTAAATCTGCTATTTCTTTATTTAACATTTTTGATAAAGTTGAAAAAGGAATAGGTATATGCTTAATAACTATTTTTATACCCGATAACTGAGTTAAATTTGCTAAATATGCATGAGGTATTACTTTTGGATAACTTATAATTGTAAGCACTGTACAATATTTATTACTAATTACCATTTCAGAACTTTTAAACTCCAGTCCTTTTGGAGCTATTTGACTTTTAAAATTTATACTCATGCGCCCATCACCGTCCTAAATTCAGTTGTGCTTCCACCATTTAAAAATCCATCGAGTAACATACGCAAGTCATCATTACTTACTTGAGATGCTTGTAAACCTGCTCCTGCAAGTCCACTTATAAGACTTTGAATTCTTTTTTGTATTATTTCAGGTCTTTTTTCTTTAAATAATATAAAATATTCTGTATCAGTTACATTAACTTCTTTGCTCATAAATAAATTTGCTTTACTTATATCTTCAGTTATTAACTTTCTAATATTAGGAGTTTGAACTGTATTATATAAAAGTTGTAATTTTGATAAATATACATTTATATCTACAGGTCTTCCTGATACAATTAACCAAAATTCAAAGTCAATTATATTGTAAAAAGATCTCATATTAAAAATTGTGTTATTTTGAGTTTCTTCATCAATTATAAAAATGTTTTTTGGTTGAACCTTTACTCCTGTAACATTTATTCCATTATTTAATTGAATTGCCCCATTTACAATGGATCTTATAGGTAACCAATCTTCAGCATATTTTAAAGATGCATTACTTACTGTCTTCGCCATAATTTGCACACCAACCTTTCCATAAATATATTCTTCTATTCACATAGAAACTATATATTTCCTTAATAAATATTAACACATTATGATAATATGGTATAGGTAATACTAAAAATCCAGTTATTCCAACAGGAGCTAGCTTTATAAGTAAAGCAGTTATAGAATCTCCTGGTACAGCAAATAATAAAATTATTGTTATAAATATCCCAGTACCAAATAATATCAAATCAAACATTCTAAAAGTATTAAATATTAATAAACTTTTTTTAGAGTTTGCAGGTATTAAATACATATTCATTTTTATTCACTTTTTCCTTTCTATTTATTTTAATTACGAATTATTATTGTTATTGTTACTTCTATTTCTTATTTTCGCTTGAGCTTCCGCTCTTGCTCTAGCATTTTCTCTTTTCAAATCTTTTTCGTTACTCTTATAAATTCCAGTAGTTGGATCTCTAGTAACTTGAATCCTTCTAGGATTACTTTTCATTTTCTCATATGCTGCTCTTGTAGTATCATCAAATTTAGTATTATCATTTATTGCTTCATCCAGTTTCTGATTTAAATAATTATTATATTGATCTTTTGCATTATTTTCAGCTGTTATTCTAGCTTGTCTTGCATATTCTAATTGCGTTTGATCTATAGCAATTGTCCCAGCTGCCATTTCATCTTGAAGTTGGCGTTCTGCCAATCTTTCATACATTACAGATGAATCATTATTTACATAATCATCAAGTGTACCATAATTTCTTCCTGTAGCTGTATCATTTGTATTTGCAAACTGATTCTTAAATGAATCCATAAATGAATTTATGTTCGAATCATAAGCATTTGTATCATCTATAATTTTCTGCAAATTTCTGGTTCTTCCAGTAAACTGATCAGTGTAACTTCCTACATATCCTCTCATACCACCTAAATCACCAATATTTCCACTTCTATTTCTTATTCCAGTATTTGTTTCTTATACCAGCATTCGTTTGTCCTTGTCTAGAAATAAAATCTCGTATACCTGTTGAAGCTACTCCAGAACGTCCACCCTGAATTGCACCACTTAAACCTTGAAATGCTGTTGATGCTCCACCCAATCCCTCTGATCTTGCAGATGATAAACCAACACCAAGTCCAATTCCTGTTCCAACGATTCCACGAAGAGTTTTTCCAAATTGACCTTTTCCTTCTTTATCAATAGAAAATCCAAATATATCCGCAATTAAATCTGGTGCAATTTTTATAAATCTTAATATTGCAAATATAAATAACACCTTCATAAGCATCTTTGTAAAAAAGTCAACATTTTCAAATAAAGAAGTTGCAAAAATTCCCTTAAGACCAAGTTCTATCAATACTACTGCTAAATAAACTAAAAGTAACTTTATAAACAAATCTAAAAAAGTTTTAATGTATACTTTCCAATATTTTTTAAAAACTTCTTCGCCCTTTGTAGGATCAAGATAAGCAACAATGGCTATTGGTGCTATAATTTGTAAAACAAACAACTTAATAGATCGAACTAAAACTGCAAGAGCATATTTAATAAAGGTAAATATTAAATATATTCCAGCAACTGTGCTTACAATGGGATAATATGTTATTTGATTAGTATCAAGTGAATTCAGAAAAATAAAACTACCTTCCTTGGTATTAGCTATGTAACATAATGTTCGTTTAACGCTATTGCCTATGTTACAATTTATTGTGCCATCCACTGAAAGATATTCTCCATATTCAAACCATGAGTCAGTAGTTGCTTCACTGTCATGATATAAAAAAGCACCTAATATATGAACCGCAAGTCTTCTACCATAATTTGAAATATTTCCTTCAACACCACTAATTATATTTGCGAGAACACTTTCATTATCTGATTCTTTAAACCCTAAATCATCTAAAATTTCAAATTCAGCTCCTTCTGAAGGAAAAATTAGAATTTGAATATCTCCTAATATACCAAACAAAAGTCTAGAATATACTACAGCCAAAAGAGCTAAAACTACGAAAACATTAACAATTATTTTACTACCACCAGTCCCGCTTTCTTGAAATTTATCTGGTTCAATAAGAAATCGAATAAAAATCGCAGCTATTCTGAATAACATAAAAACTGTAACTAAACTCTTTACTCTTGACATTAATCCAGTAAAAACATAATTAATACTTCCATAATTTACAAATGCGCCCAATTCAAATATTCTAAAAGCGTATTCAGCAAGCATATATATAATACTATCAAAAAACAGAAATATTTGCGTTATAATTGGAAATGCCCATAATGAAGATAATGATTGCCCTATCAAAAGTCCCATAATTTTTTATTCCTTTCCTATTTTAATATGCAAGTTGTATCTAAACCTGTAATCATTCCTATTATTTTTATCAAGTAAGGTAGTAAGAATATAACAAACATAATCACTACTCTCATAACCAACTTTTTAGTAGCTTTCTTTAAAGCATCCTCACCAACAGATATTGCTTTAACAAAATCAATCATAGAAAGAACAATAAGTAATATAGGGGTTACAATCTGAATAATTTTGTAAATTAAGTTAATAAATTTAATTATATTAGCTCCAACTATTTTTTCACAATTCAAATCTTCCCAAATAAATGTAAAATTATACCTTATCGCCTTTAAAAATTCTTTTTGAAACCCTCCACTTAAATCATTTAAACCATCATCTATAATTTCCATGTTTTCATCAGTTATTAAGCCCGCTTTATAATCAGCCTCTATCTCTGTTTTAATCTTACCAATACAGTTTTGGAAAGCTCTTATTATAGGACTCGTACATTTTGGATCAACATGATAATAAGGAATGTTTGTTAAAGTTTCATAACTTTTTTGAAGACCACAATCACCTTTATTTATTTCTTCTTCATTTGGATTTAAATAATCTTTTGCAGCGTAACTAACCCCATCAATTACATACTCAAACAATGCACCAATATTACTTGGAATAGTTAGCACAGTTCCAGGAAATCTAAATTTCTCAAATGTGTTATTAGAAGAAATCTTGTCGAAATCTGACTTATACCCACCTGCATTAAAAAATATTTTCCCAAAATCTTTCTTTATTTTGTCTTTACTATATAAATTATCAAAAATTTCTTTGCAAGAGTTCGATATAAATGTTTTTCTTTCTTCTTCAGAATCAGACAACTTTTTTCCTTTAAATATTATATGTGGAGTATATTTCCCTGTTGGTTTACCTGATTCATCAAAATTTTGAATTTTTAACAATTCAAGTCCTAAACCTGTTTTACAACTTAAATCACAATTATTAGTATAATAATTTTTAATAGCCTGTTTTAATAGATCAGGTGTTTTATATTCTCCTGATTTACCTTTATTTGAAGTCACTATATTTCCTAAAGAATACATCAAATTAGATTTTGATTTTCCACCACTCATAACTGCAGAATTTAATTTATTGTGCCAATAACTTTTATTTTCTGTTACGCCAGCTTTATCATAATCAAAATACCATGAACCTTCATTAGCCTGTGCATCCCATATACTATCAAAAACAAACCATACATTGTCAGGACATTTACCAAAATTTCTTATATTGTTTACATCATTTTCTCCACCTTCAAATAAATTTGCAATCAAAATATTTTTAATATTTGTATATCCTTTATTTTGATAGAATGTCCATAAATCAATGTTTCCACCAGTATAAGTTCTTGGTATTTGAGTCGCAACGTTATATTCATATGAATTTTTATCAAAAAGAAGATAAAAAGCTAATTTATATTCCTTAGAACCTACAATCCAATCTGTATCCCAGCCACATACTAAAACACAAGTTCCATTTTTTACACAAGGTATATAATCAGGATTATAACCACTATAATTTTGACTTTTATCTTGAACCCAACTATATCCAGATAATAAAAACATACTTATTATAATGACTGTAAGAAAAAAGATTCTATTATATTTCTTCATCATTTATATCCACCTCAAATTATATATTTAAATTATAACATAAAAAAAATACTTATAAAAGTATTTTTTTACATATTTTTAGTTTAACTTTATTATTAGTTTCCTTCTTTTCTTTCTTCAATTGGACAGTCCCCTGGTGAAGAAAGACATTTGTTACATCCTGCATCTTTCCATTCGTTAGCTCCAATTATATTCATTAATAATGTAACTAAAGTAGCTATTAAGAATACAACGATTGCAGCAACTGCCTTTTTAACTAATTCTTTTTGAGCTTTTTGAATTGCATCTTCACTTTTTCCTGTTACAGCCTTTGCCATATCCATCATACCAACAACAATTAAAATTATAGGTACCGCAATTTTAATTCCTAAAATAACCCAACCTACTAATCTTAAAATTGGTTTTAAATGTTCACATAATTCAGTAGATGAATATAATAAATATACTAAATCCATATTATTTCTCCTTCTTTCATATATATTTTAATTTTACATCATTAACTTATTATTTGTCAATAAATTAATAATGTCTTTACAGTATTAATCTTCACTATCTATAAGTCCCATTTTCATAAGTAATAAATTTATTGGTTTTAAATCTTCTTTTCTATCATTTAACGGTGGTATATTTGCAAAAACTTTGACTTTACTTTCATATTCAAATTCTGCTATATCCTTTTCATTTAAAAGACTATGTATTAAAATAATTTTTTTATTTTTTAATTTTTTAAAAATATCTTTATCTTTTCTAATAAGTTTATTCAATTTTATTATTGAAGGTTCTACTAAATAAAGAACATCTGTACATACACCTTCATCTTCATAATTATTTAAATCTATTAAAGCTATTTCATAATCTCTGTTTTTCATTAATTCTTTAGCTAAATCTTCACTTGTAGTACTTTTTAAAGTTTTATCCTGAAAATAAACAAAATCATTTTTATTAATTTCCATTGCAATTACTTTATGTTCTTGATCTAATCTTTTTTTCATTAAATATGTTAGAGTTGTAGCACCAGAATGAGCAGTAAGTGATTTAATTCCAATTATATTTAATTTAGGACTTTCAACATATACAGTCTCTCCTATTTCATTTACTATTTTTGTTTCTGCAGATTCAAGGTTCTGCAAATTATGAATATGAACTACATCTCTGTATGTATGTGGATGAACAAGTAAATAATTTATTCCGGCAACATTTCTTGTAAAATTATAAATTCCCATTGATATTAACTTTGATAAATATGATTTTGATGATGTTTCTGGACTATCATCAAGTACAAGAATAACCTTGTTCATATCTAAGCCCATTGATAGTTTTTGTATATTATTAGTATCCTGATAATCTTTTATTGCAGTTACATCAAGTATCATTTTATTAAAGAAAAAGTTTTGAAAAGTATTTATTAATTCATCAGCAGAAAAAACACCTTCCATAGATTTAATAACTTCTATGTCAAGTGACATAAGCATTTCTTTATATTTATTTGCAATTATTACATTCATAACATCCTCCTAAATACTTCTATCATGATATATAACTTTTGTTTCTCCTTTAATTGGAATTTGAATGGAAAAATTTATCAAATCTAAATTAAATAAAATAAAGGTTTTTATTTTATAATAATTTCCTGAATCAGTGGAAATCTTCATTAAACAATATCCACCTTCTTTAGGACAGTATCCACCTTCACTACATGGTTTTACTCCAGATTCACTGCAATTTACTTCAGATGAAGTATAGTACCCTATTTCTTTTAAAGCCATAAATATTTTAGCCTCTGTACTTTCATCTGCTTCCAATTCATCTTCAGTAAGTGAGTTTAAATCATTAAGGCTTTCTATAAAGCCTTCGTTTGTTTCTATTAAATTAATAATCTTATTTTTTATTTTAAAAGCTTTAGTATAATTTATAGATGCTGCGAGATAACCAGAAAAAAGCACTACAAAAACTATTACAAAACCAAGCAACCAGCCACCTCCAATTGCTTCTTTCATGCTATCACCTCTTTTTTATTTACAGCAGTACCAGCCATCTGGTTGATCTGAATCTTCCATTTCTATACAATTAGAACTATTGTAATCTCTTGAAGCTGAATATTCTGTTCCAAATGTTTTACAAGTCCTATCTACAATACTTCTTTGTATCATTGGCCATACAAATACATAAAACAAAGCCGCTATTGCTGCTATTGCAACAACAGTTATAACTGTAATATTTAATTCTCCCACTGCTTCTTTCATACTATATCCTCTCCTATCTTATATTTCTATTATACTTATTATTTAAGTTATTATCAAGTTAATTTGTTTTTTAGAATGAAAATATCTGTAAAATTGAAAGCATTAATAATATCATTACTCCTGCACTAACAGAAGAAAGCATAAATAATGTTTTTCTTTCCATTGCCTCTAAACGTTCTTTATATTTCGTTTCACGACTTTTTGCCTGCAATGATGATACAGTTTTAGCAAATACAATTAATTGATCTTGCTTTCTATCCTGATTCCCTAAACCCAATCTATAAAGTAATCTCATCATTCTCATTGAATCTCTTACAGGATATTTCTTTGCGAAATCCATATAAGGTTCAATAGTAAAATCACCAGCATCTATTGATTGTATTAATTCTCTTAACCCTTCTTTGAACATTCCTGGAGCATCCTTAATTGATTTCGTAATTGCAACCGGAACAGTATAATGTTGAATTAATATCTCTAAACTCTTTAAATAATATGGTAAAAGTAAATTTATATCATGTAAATGTCTTTTATAATAATTCTTTAAGTTTGAATAACCCATTTTAAATATTACTATAGAGACTATAACTGATATTAATAAATTCATAAAAGTAAAATTCGCTATAAATAAAAGTACAAGTAAAAATAAGATTAATAATGAATTTTGAATTCTTTTCATAAATAGAATATTAGGATCTACTTCTTCACCATATTTAGATTTTACCAAGAAATCATAATCATCTTCTTTCAATTTTAAAAACATCTGTGAATTATCTTTAATAAAAGTATTTCCACTTATTGTTCCATTATAGTTAAATGATAATAAAATTAATAAGGCTATTGGGATAAATTCCATTATTCACCACCTACATTCTCATGATAGTACTTCTCGCCATTAATAAGAAATGCTGTATTTACTATTATTACAAGATGCAACATTATTTGAACATACCACAATTCAATTAAACTGATATAACTTTCAGGACGAAGAAGTATTTGAATAACCATAATTAACATATATAGTCCTAATCCAAAAGTAACAAATTGTCTATGAAATGAATCTCTATTAATTCTATCTCTATATACATTTTCTACCAACATATCTATGTCCTGAAGCATGTTTTCCAGTGCTTCTCCTGAATCCTTTGATCCTTCTTTTGTAATTTGCAAAAATAATTGATGCATGTTCTTTACAACATAAAAACTATATTTGCTATTCATATACTCAATAGATTCTTCTATTGTTCCATTTGTATAAGACATTGAAATCATTTGCTTTATATCAGTTAAAAGTGGTTCTTCAAGTACACCAGATTCTACTACGCCCTCTAATGCTTTTACAAATGATTGAGTTGTATTAAATTCCATAATAACATTAGTTGTATATATTTGAATTTGTTCAAATATAAATTCACTATATATTTTTTTACATCTTAAAAAAGCTAAATATGGAATTATCATAACTGCAATAAAAGCATAAAATAATGCCCAAAGTAAACTATAAAAATATAGATAACCTACAACTGCTGCAAAACCGGAAAAAATTAATACTTGAACTGTATATTGCTTTACTGTATATTCCTGACCAAGTTCTTTTGTTTTTTCTCTTACTACTTTAAATGAATATGGAGCATATTTTTCATAAGTAGTTGAAATAGTGTTTATTATAAACTTATAAGCACTTTCACCTGTATTTTTTCTATACATAATGATAAACACTATTATAAATGTAATTACTATAAATTCAGGCATCTACATCATCCTTTCAAAAATTATATCTCATCAAAATTGAGTATTGGTACTTCCTTCATTACTATGTTTTCATCTACAAAAGTATTTTTTGGAAGCATTATACCTTGAGAACCTAAGTAATCCAATAAATATGGAGTTGGATTATTATAAGTCTCTTTACCATCTGGTGTCTTTTTATATAATAAGTTTACTTTTGCTTCATTCTTCTCATCTACATAAAATTCACAAACTTCAACTATTTCTCTCTTTTTAGATTGTTGTTGTTTTACATGAACTCCAATCTGAACATATCTATGAATGCTTTTTAAAAACTGATCAATATCTAAATTTGTCTCTAACAGTGAATACATTCTCATTGGAATGTTTGTAGCCTTGTCTGAGTGAATTGTGGAAATTATATTATGTCCAGAAGAAATTGAGTTTCTAACTGCCATTACAGCCTCAGCACTACGTACTTCAGATAAAAGTATCCATCTAGGATTCTGCCTCATACATGTCACTAATACTTCAGAATAACTTGCAATATTGTTTGTCTTAATTGCAACTATATCTCTGTGAGGAAATATTCTATCCAAATGAAGTTCAAGTGTATCTTCAATTGTTATTAGTTTTTCATTTTCATATGTGTGACTTGCCAAGTATTTAACAAGTTCTGTCTTACCACTACCAGTTTCTCCACTTACAATTATATTACAATGCCCTTCTACACATTTAAATAGAAAGTCATGGATCTGTAAAGAAACATATTTTTCCGTCAATAATTTTTCTTTATTCAATCTTATCTTTGCTGGAGTTTTACGAATAACACATGCTATTCCATTTGTTGCAATAGAATCATGAATAAAATTAAGACGTAATTCTGTACTTTCAGCATCAAGCGTAGGATGTGCCATATTAAATGTTCTACCAACAACATTTGAACACTGAAAGGCTATTTTTTCCATTAAAGTATTATTTATTTCAGGTACATTTACAGGAAAAACACCTTTAGTTAAACTTTTTAAATGAACTCTTCCATTATTTGAATAAGAAATATCTGTTATATCATCATCATTTAAAAATGGTTTTAAAGGTCCAAAATCTATTTGTGAGAAATTTGCATCATTCATAATATTCCCCTTTATTTTTTATTCTTTACTGTGGAGTTTCGTCTAATCCTTCATCAAATTGATTATCATCAATTTGATCTTCTTCTAAATCCGGTAATTCTTCATCAGGTATAACTACTGTTTTAGATAATATAAAATCTTTTAAAAATTCACTACTTACAGCTGTAGCTGAAGGGTTTTCAGAATAACTTGCATTCCTTGGAACTGGAATAATTTCACCAGATACATATGAAGCTTTTCTTAATAATAAATGTAATTCTTCAGGAACTGCAAATATAAGAGATGATGGTGCACCTAAATTAGCACTATTTTCAAACACATGGTTTCCACCTGAATCTTTTACAGCCAACACTTCAATACTTTCAATAAGTTTACCTAATAATAATTTTCCAGTCTCATCTTTTGAAGAAAAATATAAGTCAATATAATTTCCTGGAAATATTGAATTCCCATAAGTAGTTTCAGTATTTACCGGTAAAGCTACAACAGTATAACCATCTGGTATGTCAGCCCATGCTGAATCTGGCATCTTTTCCCATGTAACTATTACAGAGTCATAAAATACACTACCAGCAGGAATAACTGTATTATAGTTTGCATACTTTCCTACAACATTACTTAAAACTCTTAAAGTATTCTCGGTTATCATTGAACTAGGAATCTCAATTAAACCAACCATATCTTCAGTAATTAGTGTTCTAGGCTGTATGTCAACCTTTGCATAAGGTACTTTCACAGGCTTAGTTCTTTGATCTATCCTCCAATTATATGCAAAATATAATATAAGTAAGGATGCTAAAACGGCTAGAATTGTTACTGTATTTTTATTTTTTAAAAATCTAGAAAAAGCAATCTTCAATTTATTCATTTTTTCCTCCTATTATTCTAGAATTATTATAAACCAAAATAGAATTAAAATCAATTAAAAATAATACTTTTAAATATTAAAGTATTATTTTTTATTTCTAAATCGTTCTTTTGAATCTAATATTTTCTTTCTAATCCTTATACTATCTGGTGTAACTTCGACCAATTCATCATATTCAATAAATTCTATTGCTTCCTCTAAAGTAAACGTCTTAGATTTTGCTAAAGTAATTGCATCATCACTTCCAGATGCTCTAGTATTAGTTAATTCTTTATTCTTACAAGGATTTACATCTAAATCATTGTCTCTGTTATGAATTCCAATAACCATTCCCTTGTAAACCTGTACTCCAGGATCTATAAGCATAATACCTCTGTCACTTAAATTCCAAAGTGAATAACCAAATGCCATTCCATTTTCCATAGAAATTAAAACTCCATTTTTTCTATGAATTATTTCTCCAGCATAAGGTTTATATGAATCATAACTTTTGACCATGATTCCCTTACCCTTAGTATTAGTAACAAATGAACTTCTATAGCCAATAAGACCCCTAGTAGGCACTAAAAACTCCAATTTAGTATAATTATCTTCGGTATTATTAATAGAAAGAATATATCCTTTTCTTTCACTAAGATCATTTACAACAGTTCCGGAAAATTCACTAGGAATACTTACTGTAACTTTTTCGAAAGGTTCACATCTCTTCCCATCAATATCTTTAAATATTACTTCAGGCTTTGATACGCCAAATTCATATCCTTCTCTTCTCATTTTTTCAATTAATATTGATAAGTGCAATTCACCTCTACCAGAAACTTTAAATCCATCTTGATTTTGTAATGTTTCAACTTCTAATCCAACATTTCTTTCTATTTCATTGTATAATCTGTCTTTTAAATGTCTACTAGTAACATATTTTCCGCTTTTTCCCGCAAATGGGGAATTATTTACAAGAAAATTCATTGTAAGTGTTGGCTTTTCTATTTTTATTCTTGGAAGAGGATCAATAATATCTCTTGTGCATATAGTATCACCAATTGAAATATTAGGACATCCAGCAACTGTCACAATATCACCATAATATGCTTCATTTACTTCCATTCTTTTTATTCCTTCATTTACAAATATTTTAGTTATTTTAAATGAAGTAATCATTCCATCATTTTTTATAAGTGAAACTGTTTCTCCTGTTCTGATTTTACCTTTATTAACTCTACCAATACCAAGTCTTCCAATATAATCATCATATTCTAAAGATGATATTTGAAATTGTAAATTATCGTTTACATTTCCTTCAAAAGGCTTAATATCATTTACAATAGTATCTAGTAAAGGTCCAACGGAATTACTTTCATCAGTTATTTCATATTTTGCAATACCCTTTTTTGCAATACCATAAATTATTTTAAAATCAAGTTGTTCATCAGTTGCTCCCAATTCACAAAATAAATCAAAAGTCATATTTACTACTTCGTTTATTCTAGCATCTTTTTTATCTATCTTATTTATAAATAAAATTGGTTTTAAATTGTTTTTTAAAGCTTCTTTTAAAACAAACCTGGTTTGTGGCATAGGTCCCTCTGAAGAATCTACTAGAAGAACTACTGTATCTACTGTTTTTATTATTCTTTCTATTTCACTCGAAAAATCAGCATGACCAGGAGTATCAACTATATTTAATTTATATCCTTTATATTTAATAGAACAATTTTTTGCTGTAATAGTTATTCCACGTTCGCGTTCCAAGTCACTACTGTCCATTACACAGTCCAATACTTCTTCATTTTCTTTAAATACCCCATTTTGCTTAAGAAGTGCATCAACTAAAGTGCTTTTTCCAGCATCAACATGAGCGACAACCGCAAAATTTATTATTTTTTCCATAATTACCCCTCTTTTAAACATACCAAAAGATAATACTACAAAAATAGTAAATTTACAAGTAAAATTTAATATCTTTATATTTAATCATTAAAGATTTTATATATATTTGTATATTTATAAGTCTTCCTATTAGTATCTTTTCTATTTTCCCTTTCAAGTAAACCAATTTCAACAAGTCTGTTTAAAACCTTATTAACTGAGTTTATATGATGTTTAGTATCTGAAATCATATCATTTGTAGTAAATACAACTCTTTTTATCATAAAAGGAAGCATTTTAAATACTAA
>CAZMCS010000026.1:0-12569 GCA_964565085.1 uncultured Muribaculaceae bacterium
GCGAGAAATGTATCTAAGGTTTGAATATAAAAATTATTATTTTCATTCCAAGGTATATCGCTGTTATATTCACTTCTACGATATCCACATTTTATTTTACCTAATTCATCATAGTTTGTATTTCTAACTTTTATTATTGTTTCACTTATATCAGAAGTATTATCATCATGCAATACCACTGGAGTATCTACAGCAAATTTTATATCAAATTCAATTCCATCTATTTGATTGAGAGAATCTGGATTATTAAATATAGATTCAACATTCTTTAAAGAATTTTCTGGATATCCTTCCATAACAAAACCTAGTCTATGCGCTATAAACTTATATTTATTTATATTTTTTAGAAAAAGAAATAATGCTTCTTCCTGATTTAAATTCATAGCATTCTCCTTTCAAAATTGTTTTATATTAATTTAAAAGATTGTAATTTAATTACAATCTTTTTATTTTTATTAATCTCCTGCAATGAAATATTCAAGTATCCATTTTTCATTTATATAATTAAATCTCGCTCTATAATCAAGTGGACTTCTTAAATAGTCACCATATACATATCCTTCTGTTCCATCAGGTAAAATTATATTAACCCATTTTCCTTCAGTTTCTCCAGGAGGATTTACAGGTTTTACAATTAAATAACTAATTGTTTTTATAATATTAGAATCAAATGAAGGTAATTCTCTTACTCTTACATTTTCTTCAGTACAAACATAGAAAATGTAACTATCAAACTCTTCTGGAAAATTTACAAAGGTATATGGTGCTATAAATAATGAATTATTATCATTAGATATAAAGCCTAATTTAATAGTTTTGAGCATTTCATCCCAAAATTCTGATTCATTTGGATTGTCATTAAGATTCCAAATAGTTTTAAAATCATTAATTCCATTACCTTCTCCAAAAGTAAAAATTATATTCTCTGAAGTATGTTCTAGTATATAATCTAAATCTTTATTTTCTAACGCTTCTGTAAATTCATCTATAAAACTTGAAAAGTCACTATTTTTATTTTTTTCATCAACTGGAATAAGCTGTACCTCATCATACAATAAATCTTTTGGATTAGAACATAATGAGAATTGTTCATCTATAGTAATAAGATCTGTATTAGTTATATCTGATAGTTTATTATTACCTAAATATTCAATCTTATAAGTTATTCTAAAAGTATTGTTTTTATAATCCTCGTTATTGAAACACATTGATTCTAACATTGGATCTCCGCCTTCTAGATTACTCCAATCACTGGCAGTAAAAATAATGCTATTATCTTCAATAGATATTCCATTATCTACAAATAAAGAATCAATTTTTTCTGTATACATCAACTCTTCACCATTTTTATTATAAATACCTATTGCGCCACTTAATTCATCAATATAATAACTTATTACAATTATATCTTTTATTTGTTCTGCTTCTTTTACAAGAAGACAAACTCCATTATCTTTTTGAGTAGAAATATTTATATCATTTATTTTTAGATCATCACATGGAGTATCAGTATATAAAACATTGATAGGTTCATATTTATTAATATTAATCCATCCATATTTTCTATTTAATGAATATAAAACTATTAAAACCAAAATTATTATCAAAACTATTAATGATACTATTAATTTTTTTCTCATATAACTTTTTATCCTTTCTTATTATATTATATCAAATTATTTCTTATTATATTAAAAATATATTTTTCTTTACATATAAAAGTATTAAAAAAAATTGTAATTTCTTACAATCCTTGATTTCATTTGGTGATTCCTCAGGGGTTCGAACCCTGGACCCACAGATTAAGAGTCTGTTGCTCTACCAGCTGAGCTAAGGAACCGTTTAAATCTTTATATATTATATCATAAAGATTTATATTTGCAATGCTTTATGGCATTTCTCTTATTATTTTTCCCTGAGATAAAGTATATTCATGATATTCTGCAAGTTCTGAAATAGTAACTAGTTCATATCCCCCGGCCTGAAGTTCTGGAATAACTATTTTAAGTGCTTCTATAGTTTCAGGGTAAAGATCATGAAGTAGTATTATAGCACCATCGTACACTTTCTCTAATATGTGAGAAGAAATCTTTTCTGCGTCTCTTGATAACCAGTCTACCGGATCTATACTCCATTTTATTAAAGAAAATGCTGATGTTTCAACAAGTCTTGAATCTATACTGCCATATGGAGGTCTTAAATATTTTAATGTATCTCCTGTAATTTCATTATAAAGAATAGTTACAGAATTTATCTCAGTCAATAATTCTTTCTTTGAAATTCTAGTTAAATTTTTATGAGAATATGAATGACTTCCAATTTCATTTCCACTTAAATAAACTGCCTGAACTATACTTGGTTGATATTTCATTCTGTTTCCAAGCATAAAAAATGTTCCTCTAGCATTATTTAATTTCAATATGTCTACTATTTGAAATGTATATTCACTTGGACCATCATCAAAAGTAAGCGCTACCATTTTCTTAGTATTATTAATATTATATTCTTCAAAATAAACTTCTTCAACAAGTGAAATTGTTATATATGGTATATAAGTTAATTCTTTATCAAACATAGACTTATTAAAGAATACAGTTATTAAATCATTATTTATGTCATAGTTAAATATTTTAACATTTGTTTGAACAATTTTATTACTAATGAATGCAGGATATTTTTTGACAACAGCAGAATATATTTTATTAATTAGAAGTTCTTCATCATATAATTCTATAATACTTGATATTTTATAATTTTTTAAATTAATTAATATGTTTTTAGTATTATTATTTTTATCTATAGAATTATTTATTTTAAAAAAGATATTTAAAAAATTGTCTATGAATGAAATATTATAATTTATTTCAAGTGTATTGATTGAACCAGAATTATCTTTAATACCCTTTTTAAATTCTTTTATATAATTAAATATATAATCACTTATTATTTTATTAATTTTAGAGTTATTAAATTTAGGATATTTAACATTTATATTATAATATTCAGTTTCATCAATTATATCTCTTTTTTCATAAGTATTATTATGTGAAAACACTTCAAAAGAATAATAGTTCTTTAAAATTTGCTTAGTTAAAAAAAGACATATAAATGCTAATGATATGCATATGAGAAATTTTAATATGTTATTTCTTGTATTAAACCATTTAATCACTGTCTCACGTCCTATTAAATCTTAACATAAATTTATAATAAAAAGAACTATTAAATATAGTTCCTTCTATTTATTCAATATCAATGATTCTTTTAGTTTCCTTTTTTTCTTCTTCTTTTGGAATTGATATTTTTAATGTACCGTGTTCGAATTCGGCTTTGATATCTTCTGAATTTATTTCTCCTACATAGAAACTACGTTTGTATTCTCTAGAATATCTTTCTTTTCTAATGTATGTTTTAGTCTCATCGTTTTTTTCTTCATTCTTAGATATTCCAATTGATAAATTTCCATTGTCATATTCAATTTTAACATCTTTCTTGTCAAAACCATGAGCATCCATTTCAATGAAATATTTGCCATCCTTTTCGTAAATATCACATTTCAAACTATTAGTTTCTCTTGTAGGTAGAAAATCTTCAAAAATATCATCCAAAAAGAAGTTTCTTGGTATTAAATTCATTAATATCCCTCCTTCATTTTAACTATATCACAAATATTAGCACTTGTCAATAGCAAGTGCTAATATTTATATTATATGTAATTTTTTAAAAAATATACTAATACCAGATAGTTCTTGTATAGTGAAAGTTCTTTTCTACATTTTTACCTAGTTGCCACAAAAGAAAATCTAGGTATGCTGAAGGACAGTTTAATTTATTTGATAATAACTCTCCTACATTTATAGTTTGAGAACGTATTGCCAGTTCTTCTTCACTTTCTGATTCTATAAACTTTGAATTATCTATTTTATCCTGTAATTCCTCGCTATATTTAAAAATTTTTAAATATTCAAAAAGTTTTGGTATTTGATAATCTGCATATACAGTTAATTGTTCTATTTCTTTAAGTAAAGATTTCTCTTTAAGATTTCCATGGACCATTGCTAAAAATAATTGTGCTCTTTTCATGAATATATGATTCTTATATATATCACCAAATGATTCAATTTCTTTTAATAAATCAAGTATCTTTGGTATTTCATAGTTACCTTCTTCTAATATATTTATTGCCTTCCCTAAATACTTGTTGACAAGAATTGATCCATTATCGTTTATTATCTTCTTTCTTTCATTTATCATTGGAATATCATGAAATACTTTTTTAGTTGATACAATATCTAATTCTGCCATCTTTTGTGCATCTAATAGCCATAAATTATCCTCTATTGCAGCATATAAAGCAGGAGCATCTATCTTTCCTTTATAGTTATAATCTCTTTTGTCACTATCGTGCCAAAATTTAAAGTTTAAACTGTCAATTAAAAAGAAATATTGAATGATATCTTCTGTTTTTGTAAGACATGATGGTGCTTCAAAATAAGGCATTGTAAATTCTCCGTTTTTATATTCATCAACAAACTTATTTAAATTATCCATATCTATTCTTACATGTTTATTTTTTTCAACAGTATCTTTAATACTATTTAAAATGTCAATTTTTCTCATAAAACCCTCTTTAATTAAAAGTATCATAATAAATATATGTTGTCAACAATCGGGTATTATGAGATAATTATATAGAATGTAATGAGGTGTGGTATGAAGGTTTTAATGATTATACCTGCTTATAATGAAGAAGAAAATATAGTAAAAACTGTAGATAATTTAAAAGATGTAAAAATAGATGATATAGATTTAAACTATATTGTTATAAATGATTGTTCTACTGATAGTACAAAGAGTGTTTTGAAAGACAATAAGATTAGATTTATTGATTTACCATGTAATTTAGGTATTGGTGGAGCTGTTCAAACTGGATATAAGTACGCATTTTATAATGATTATGATATTGCAATACAGTTTGATGGAGATGGTCAGCATGATCAAAAATACATAAAAGATTTAATTAAAGGTATTAAGGATGGTAATGATTTAGTTGTTGGTTCAAGATTTATTAAGAATATTGATACTTTCAAATCTACTGCTTTAAGAAGATTTGGAATAAACTTTCTCTCATTTTTAATTAAAATATGTACTGGTAAAACAATAAAGGATCCTACTTCTGGTTTTAGAGCATGTAATAGAAAAATAATAGAATTATTTGCTAATGACTATCCAAGTGACTATCCTGAACCTGATACATTGGTAGTACTATTAAAAAATAAGTTTAAAGTATTAGAGATACCAGTTGAAATGATAGAAAGGAAGCATGGAAAATCATCAATTACCCTATTTAAATCAATATATTATATGATAAAAGTTAGTATGGCTATAATAGTAGCTAGTATAGGAAAAGGAGTTAAGAAATAATGGAAAAGAAATTAGTAATTGAACTTGTTGTAATAAATATATTGTTTATATTATTTGTATATAGCAATATTAGAAGAAATAAGATATCTCTTAGATATTCGCTTCTTTGGATTGCTTCTGCTGTAATTATGATATTTTGTGCATTAACACCAAATTTAATGAATAAAATTGCAAACTTTATAGGAATTCAAACTGCTTCAAATATGATATTTTTGTTTATAATAGGAATTCTTTTAATTATTACTTTTATTTTAACTGTAATAGTATCTAAACATAAGTCTAAAATAACTCTTTTAGTGGAAGAAATAGGAATATTGAAGGAGAAAGTTAATCGTGTTAAAAAATATTAAAGATGTAAAAGTATTTCTTATGTATTTAATATCTGCAGGTATTTCTTTTACTATAGATTTAATTCTTTTTACTGTGTTTTCTAGAATATTAAGTGTAACTATAGGAAATTACTCCATATTGATAGCTACAGTAATTGCAAGAATAATATCTTCTTTTATAAATTATTTATTAAATAGAAATAAAGTGTTTATGAATAAAAGAAACAATATTTATGATATAACAACTTTAATTAAATATTATATTTTAGTGATAATTAATCTATGTACTTCAGCAGTATTAGTTTATTTTATACATGAAGTTATAATAGTTGATCCTACTATTATAAAAATACCAGTTGATGTTATATTATTTATAATTAATTTTTTTATTCAAAAACATTTAATATTTAAAGGAAGTGATATAAATGAAAAATAAAAAGAATATTTTAAATTTAATACTTGCAATAATATCTTCTTTTAGTTTATTAATAGAACTAGATAAAAGTACAATAATAAAAGAAGTAACTGGAAGAAGTACAATTAGTCTGTCATTTTTTATTGTGGGAGTATTCTTATTTATATTATATAAAAATTATAATAAGATAGAAAGTTATAAGGGTTTTAAAATACTCTCTTTTATATTCTCAATATTTATGATATTTGGATATAGTTATGATAAATTAGATAACTGGTACTTTGTTTTTGGAAATTATATATTTATAATTGTTTCTATTATAAAACTTATTGGTTTTTATACTTTATTTAATACTGGATTACATTATTTATACAACCTTTTTAAAAAGTTAAAAATTAAAAATATAAATAATAAATTAGTATCAAAGTTTTATAAGAAACCTGTATTATTTAGTACACTAATAATCTTTATATGTTGGCTTCCTTATATAATAAGTTATTATCCAATTGTAATGTCTCCTGATCCTACAAATCAGATAAAACAGTTTTTTGGTATTCCTACAAGATATATTGATGGAATTGATTTAATTGATGAGAATGTACTTCTTACAAATGATAATCCTATATTACATACTGTCTTATTAGGAAGTAGTTTTAGTATAGGTCATTCTTTTGGAAATGATAATGCTGGTTTATTTATATATTCAGTAGTTCAAATAATTATTTTAATAACTGTTCTTGTTTACTCAATTAAATATATGATAAAAATAAATGCTCCAAATAAATTAATCTTTATTAGTATATTTATTTATGCTTTAGTACCAATATTCCCTTTATATGCGATGAATGCAGTTAAGGATGTAATATTTAGTTCCTTTATTCTTGTTTATGTAATAAAACTTTTTGATATTATTAAATTTAATAAAACTAATACACTTGAATATATTAAGCTTGCGCTTTTAACTCTTGCAATATGTTTAACTAGAAATAATGGTATTTATCATGTATTACTTTCTTTACCTTTTCTTTTAATAGTATTAAAGAAAGTAAGAATAAAAATATCTTTAGTACTGATATTTACTTTAGGAACTTATTTTATTTTTTTAAATGTTGTATTACCTTTATTTAAAGTAACAGAGGGTAACAGAAGAGAAATGTTTTCTATACCTTTTCAGCAAACAGCAAGATATGTAAAGTATTATGATGATTTAACAGAAGAGGAAATAAAAATAATAGATAAAGTTTTAGTTTATGATACTTTAGCAGAAAGATATAGTCCAGTTAAATCAGATGCAGTTAAAAATAAGTTTAATGCATTATCTACTTCAGAAGATTTTAAAAACTATTTAAATGTATGGTTTAAAATGTTTTTAAGACATCCTGGAGTATATATAGAAGCTACTGCCAATAATATATATGGATATTTCTATCCAAATACTACAAAATGGTATGTTTATTATAAGGAATATAATATCAGATTAAATGAAACAGGTTTATTTAATTATCATTATAATAATTTAGATACTACAAGAAGTGTGCTTTCAGGTTATGCTGAAGCTTTTCCAAGAATACCTGTTATAGGAATGTTTTGTAATATAGGTTTTATAGTCTGGTTTCATTTCTTCATATTAGTTATTTTAATAAAAGAGAAATTAAATAAATATATAGTTGTGCTTGCTCCTGCATTATCATTTATATTAGTTTGTATTGCAAGCCCTGCGAATACTTATTTCAGATATGTTTTACCATTTGTATTTGCATTACCTGTTACTATAACTATGTTATATACTGTATTTAATAAAAAAAGATAATTAAGCAATTATCTTTTTAATTGATATATTATATCTTTATTTTTTAGAAAACAATAATCATAACTTAGTGGTTCAGCTGCTAAAGAAATTCTATAACTATCTTCAGTTGGAGGCCAATCTAAATTTATTCCAATGCTTTTTAATGTTGCATCTACATCTACTCCCAATGCTTCGGGAGTTATGGCAATATACTTTAAATCTTTATATAATTCTAAAAATTGAATTATTTTTTCTTTATGAATTCTCTTAGCTGTTTCTTGCCAATATATTACATTTCTTAACTGTCTTTCTGACCAATAAGGATATTTTTTCTTCATTTTTCTCATATGCTCACCTAAAGGATAAGTTGTATATATTAAATAGATATCTTTATTCGTATTAAATACTTGATCATACATTTGTATATTTGGAGGACATAATTCTTCTCCATATTTTGGACATCCATATTTATGAAGAGGATATGGTTTAACACATAAACCTCTAGGAGATTTACATAAATCTTTCTTGTATAATTCACAGTTAAAACAATCTTGTTCTAAACCATTTTCTAAACAGTAAGGATAAACAATAACTGGTTTTACTTTAATAAACTCTTCATTCATATATTATTTATTCCTTTTAAAAATATTTTCATCGACCTCACCCGCTGATAAAAATTATAACATAATAAATTAATAAGTTCCAGAATTACTACTATTTAATATTTCATCATTAAATTCTTTTTTTGTGAATGTTTCTTTAGATGTATCTACTACTATATTTTCTGTAGTTAATATTAAAGAGACTATATTAACTGCTGATTCTAGTGCTACTCTTGATACTGCAGTGGGATCAATTATTCCTTCATCTTTCATATTCACTATTCTATTATTATAAACGTTACATCCAATACCAAAATCTTCATTTATTATTTTATTATATACTTCTTCATATTCTAATCCAGAATTTATTAATAGTTGTTTAAATGGGATTTTGAGTGCATTCTTTATTACCTTTTCTCCAATATTCTTTTCTTTTATATAATTTGATAAATGAAGATATGTAATTCCTCCTCCTGGAAGTATTCCTTCTCTTAAAGCAACTTTGGTAGCACATAAAGCATCTTCTATTTTCATTTTCTTTTCTTTTAATTCTAATTCTGTTAATGCACCTACTTTTATTATTGCAGCACACCCAGTTAACCTAGATATTCTTTCTCTTAGCATATCTTTTTCAAAATCTATACTCTGAGATTCTAATTGATTTTTTATTTCTTCAATGTATTTATTTATTTTATCTTTATTGCCATTACCATTTATTACTATAGTTCTATCTTTATATACCTGTATTTGAGAAGCTCTGCCTAAATCATTTAAATCAATAGTATTAAAATCTCCATTACTTATATATTTACCACCAGTAATTACTGATATATCAGTTAAAATATTTTTTCTTCTTTCTCCTTCATTAGCTATTTTTACTACTGTTACATTTATTATATTCCTTACTTTATTCAAAATTAAATTAGATAATACATTTTCATCAATGTTTTCACAGAATATAGTAAGACTCCCATTTACTTCAATTATTTTTTCTAGTACAGGTAAAATAATATCTAGAGAAGATATTTTAATATCAGTTATTAAAATATATGGGTCAGTAAAGTCTGCTACTTGCTTTGAATGATCTGTTAGAAGAAATGAAGAAGCGTATCCATAGTCTAATTGATACCCATTAACTATATCTAGAGATGTTTCAACACTTTGCGACTCTTCAATAGTTATATTTCCATTAAGACCTATTTTATTCATAGCCTTACCTATTAAATCACCTATTTCATTATTATTGCAGGATATTCTGGCTATATTTTTTATTTCATCTACAGTTTTCACTTCACTACTGAGTTTTTTTATTTCATTTATTAATTTCTTTATACATTCTTCCATTTCATTTTTTAATATTAATGGGTTATATCCATCTTCAATATATTTCAATCCTTCTTGTAGAAGTGCCTGAGCTAATATTGTTGCTGTTGTAGTTCCATCACCTGCTAAATCATTAGTGCTTTGTGTTACACCTTTAATAAGTTCTATTCCAACATTCTCAAGCCTGTCATCAAATTCTATTTCTCTTGCAATAGTAGCTCCATCATTAGTTATGTACGGCGTTAAAAATTCATTTGCAATTACTACATTTCTTCCTTTAGGCCCAAGTGTTACTTTAATTGTATCTGCTAATTTATTTATACTATTTAAAAGAATGTTTCTTGCATTTATTCCACTTATAATACTTTTACCCATATTTTACTCCTCTATTATTCCTAATATCTTATCTTTGTTAATTAAAATATAATTTTCATTATTATAAAAGAATTTATTAGATTCATTTATATTAAATATGACTTTAATATTTTCTTTTAAATTGTCTTCTATATCTTCACTTATTTTAATAATTTCACCTATTTTAATATCTTCATTTTTATTTTCCTTTATTATAAGTCCTTGTTTTGTAATATTTTCTGTTTCTTTAATTTTTATTAATATATTATTATTTAATGGTTTAATCATAATTAACCTCCATTTCCACTAAATTCTTCCAATATTTCTTAGGCATAAAATTCATCTGACATCTTAAATTCTTTCTTTCTTTTATACTTATATTTTTATAATAGTTTTTCCATAATTTTTCATATATTTCTTCATTATTTCTATCTATTTTAATATCCTTGGTACTTAATAATATATAATCTTTTTTATTATATATGGCACTAATACTTCTTTTTTTATCCTCTATAATCCAAAATTCATTTTTCATTCTCTCTTTAAAGTGTTTCGCTAAAACTTCTATAATATTATTTTCAGGTTCAATCTTGGCATAAAGAATATTATTATATATTTCTTTAAATCTTAAAAATCCCTTCATACGATGAGTTTCTTTTGATACTTTAGCACTTATGTCATTTATTTTAATTAGATATTCATTATTTTTCATAAAGTTAAATTTATTACCATATTTTAATATATAAAGGATGTACTTAAATATAATAATATCTTTATTTATATTTTCTGATAAAAACGAAGTATAAACTTTATATATTGCAATATTAGATATACTTTTAAGTTGGTTAAATATAAAATTAAACTTATTTTCATCTGTTTTTATATATATAGGAATTTCTAAAAGATTATCTTTATAATTATTTTCAGATTTAATATCTCTAGGTATTATTTTTAACTTAATACAATCATATACAACACTTAAAAACCCTTTTATACTTCCATCATACAAATATGAATTATCTAAAATTCTCCAGTTATACATTTAATTTCATCTCCTTTAGTAGGATTAAACAGTGATAATTGAGTATTTTGAGGTCTTTCTTCATATATTAAGTATTCAGTTATATTATCTTTCATGAATACTCTGCTTGAATTAAAATATTTACCATTACAAGTAATAAAATATTTTGCTCTTTTCATAGATATTCTCATTTTTTTTAAATCTTCAAATGTTAAATTAGTATATCTTCTAGCTAAAATTATCTTCTTTGCAGAGTTTATTCCTATTCCGGGCACCTTTATTAAAAAATCATAATCTATCTTATTAATATCTACTGGAAACATCTCCATATGTCTTAAAGCCCAGTCTGCCTTGGGATCCAATAAAAGATTAAAATTTTGATTATCTTTATCTAATAAATCTTCTACTTTAAATCCATAAAAACGAAGTAACCAATCTGCTTGATATAGTCTATTTTCTCTTGATAAAGGAGGTTCTTTTAATACAGGAAGATTCTCATCTTTATTAAGTGGAATATAGGCTGAATAATAAACTCTTTTTAAATTTAGTTTATTATAAAAATTTTCAGTTAAAGATAATATTTTATAATCAGTTTCAGGAGAAGCACCAATAATCATTTGAGTTGTTTGACCTGCTCTGACAAAAGATTTCTTTTTATTACCTATTTCACTTGATATATATTTCATTGGTTCTAATATTTTATCTTTAGATTTGTTTGGTGCCAGTAATTTTAAACTATTATTAGATGGTAATTCAATATTAACACTTAACCTGTCAACTAGTAATCCTATTTTATCAATTAGTTCTTTAGAGGCTCCAGGAATTGTTTTAGCATGTATGTAACCATTAAAATTATATTTTTCTCTTAACAACTTTATTGCCTCATACATCTTACTCATTGTATAGTCAGGACTTCCTATTATTCCAGAACTTAGAAATAAACCTTCTATATAATTTCTCTTATAAAAATTAATCGTTAGTTCTGCTATTTCCTCTGGAGTAAAACATGCTCTTTCAACACTATTAGAAGATCTATTTATACAATATTTACAATCATATAAACATGAATTAGTCATTAATATCTTTAACAACGAAATACATCTTCCATCAGCAGTAAAACTATGACATATACCTGATATTTTAGCATTACCAATGCCATTACTAGTATTCTTTCTATTACTTCCACTAGAACTACAAGATACATCATATTTAGCACTGTCAGATAATATTTTAAGTTTGTTTAATATATCCATAATATCACCTAAATTAATACTATCATATACTTTTATTTTAGTCAAACAAATATTCGTGT
>CAZMCS010000027.1:0-12170 GCA_964565085.1 uncultured Muribaculaceae bacterium
AGAATAAAATATATATCAAATTTAGGTATAAATCATAATATAAAAGTAGGTGAGACATATGACTAAAAAGTTACCTAGCGTTTTTGTTAAAAGACAAGAAAAAAAGATTTACAACAATAAAGAGACATATTATTCTTTGGAAAAGGAAAATCAAAATAAAGATAGTACTCAAAATTATTTAGATGAACTTATGGTGAATAAAAAAATAAATGAAATTTTTGCATCTCCAAGATTTATTTATAAAGTTAAAGTACTTATATTAACAGATGAAGGAGAAAAAAGAGAAAATATTATTGCCAAGGTAGACAACTATTTAATTACTTTAAATAATAAGAAAATAAATATTAAGGATATTAAAGACATTAAACTAACAACGTAGTATAATATAATTGGTGAATATAATGGCAGTAACTAAAACAGATTTTATTAATTTTATAAGATGTCCAAGATATGTAGCACTAGATAATATTCATAAAGATAAACTTGATGCAGAAATAAATTTTGAAGAGTATCAAGAAAGAGAACACGAAAGTTTTTTAAGAGAGATACTGTCTAATATGTACAGTTACGATGAATCTGGTGAAGATATTGAAGAAGATTTAATTGATGTAAAAGATGATCATTTGGAAGCAATGCTTAAATACTATAAAGAGTTAGAACTTTTAGCAGGAATATATGTTGAAAGAAAGTTTGATGGAAATACTGTTTATTCAAAAGATACTTTTCACCAGGAATCTTTTGATTTCATGAAAGAAGGTATTAGATATCTTTGTTATGTTGATATTTTTAATGAAAACAATCAAGAATGCAATGTAGTTGAAGTAAAAGCAACTACTACAAAGAAGTTTTTAGAACTAGGTTATAAGAAAGATAATGAATTTTATCCTATTTTTGTTAAGTGTAATGATGGAATACTTAGGTTAGTTGAAGATATCGATTCTAACTTCTTAAATACTTATGATGAAAAGAAATATAATAATCAAAAAGAAAACCTAATAAATAAATATAAAGCAACTGGACATTATGTATATGACCTTGCTTTACAAAGATATATAATAGAAAATGATTTAGTTATGCATAATAGAAATAATAAAGAGTATCATTATTTTTTAGCAATTTTAAATAGTGAATATATATTTGATGGAACTTATGAAAATGGCAAACCAGTATATGGTAAAGATAAGTTTGGTAATGATTTAATCACACTTATTGATTTAACATCTTTAACTGGTAAAATGCAGGAAATGATCACAAGAGATGAAAAGAAAGTTCGTGAATACATTTATAATAGTAATGCTAGCAAATATAAGTTGGGTGAATGCTGTGAATATAGAAGTACTACTAAATGTAAATTTATTCCTGTATGTTTTAAAGATATTTTAAAAGATAATTCTATTTTAAGTTATCTTAATAAGCACCATGGATTTAAAGATTCTAATAATATAAAACATGAAGTTTTTGATTTAGTAGAAGAAGGTTATCATAATATAATAGATTTACCAGATTCTTATTTAAATAGACAGGAAAATATTATTCAAAAACAAGTAGTATTGAGTAATAATCCATATGTCAATAAGAATAAGATTAAAAAGGGTATTGGAAATATTAAATATCCTATATATCATTTGGATTTTGAAACTTTTAACTGTCCATTACCACGTTATAGGGGCGAAAAACCATATCAGCAGTCAGTATTTCAATTTTCATTACACATTGAAAGAACTCCAGGTATTTGTGATAAAGAAAAAGATCATTTTGAATTTCTTTCAGAAGATCATAAAGATCATAGAGAAGAATTAATAAAGAAATTAATAGAATATATAAATACAGATGAAGGAACTGTCTTAGTATATAACGAAACTTTTGAAAAAACCAGACTTAAAGAACTTGCTGAGATATTTCCAGAATATAGAAATAAACTATTAAAAATGAAAGATATGATATTTGATTTATTTTATATAATAAAGACAAATAATAAATTATATCAGAGTCTAGGTTTTTCAGAAGAAGAAGCTAAATTATTTAATTATTACCATCCTAATTTAAATGGTTCTTTCTCAATTAAGAAAGTATTACCATTATTCACAGATTTATCATATGAAGATTTAAAAGTAGGTAATGGTATGGAAGCAATTGTAGCGTATGCTTCTTATAGTAAATTAAGTTCAGATGAATTAAGAAATGTTTTAAATGATTTAAGAAAGTATTGCAAGCAAGATACGTGGGCTATGGTAGAAATACTTAATGGAATACGTAAAATAATTGTCAATAAATGTCAAATCAGTTGTCACTAACTAAATTTTAAAGTATAGTTAAGTTAGGAGAGTGGTAAGATGATATATCCATCTATTGATAAACTTTTAAATATTGTGGATTCAAAGTATAAGCTTGTTTATGTAGTGGCTAAAAGAGGAAAAGAAATGATTGCTAATAAACACTATCAAATGCAAGAAAATGACTACAAATCCAAAAAAGAAATTGGAAGAAGTTTAGAAGAAATAGAAAAGGGATTAATCATAATAAAAGAATAATTCTTTTTTGTTAGTTTGGAGAAAGTATGAAAATAATAAAATTTAAAAAAATAGGTAAAAATAAATATCAGGTATTTTTTGATAATGATGAAATAGTATTATTTGAAGATGTAATACTAAAATATAATTTACTATCGATAAAGGATCTTTCTTTAGATTTACTTAATAAAATCTTAGAAGATAATACTTTCTATGAAATATACAATTATGCATTGTATTATATTGATATAAAGATGAGAAATGAGAAAGAACTAACTGAATATTTAAAGAAAAAGAATTATGATGAAAATATTATAGATAAAGTAATTATAAGATTAAGAAAAGAAGGCTACTTAGATGATAAGAAATATGTTAGAGCTTATATAAACGATAAAGTAAATTTAAGTTTATATGGTCCTTTTAAAATAAAAAATGAATTGTTAAAACTCAACTTAGATGAAAATACTATAGAAGAATATTTAAATACTATAAGTGATGAAATATGGTTAGATAAAATAAATAAGATTATAGAAAAAAAAGTTAGGTTAAATAAAAAGCTGTCAGGTAATTATTTAAAGCAAAAGATATCCGAAGATTTATACTATTTAGGATATGATAAAGATTTATATTTAGATTTAATTGAAAGTCTAGATATTGAAGATAATAATACTTTAGAGTTTGAGTATAAAAAAGTTTATAAAAAATATAAAGATAAATATAAAAATGAAAAATTAAAAAGGATGACAATAACTTATTTAGTAAAAAAGGGATTTAGATATGATGATATAATTGAGTTTATAGGAAAATAAAACACCAATTTTTATTGGTGTTTATTTTTAATTTGAACTATTATTCATTGCTTTATTATAGCCTGTTTTTAGTTTACTATCTTTTATATTCATATTATATTTTTCTCTAAGTGCCAGAATTGCTTTTGCAGGCATTGTATTATCATTTTCTAAAGTTTCTTTGGCAATTGTTTCAATTATCTTTTCTTTTGCATCTTTTAAAGTTGGTTTATCTTTTTGACTTATCTTATATATTATATGGTACCCATATGTTGATTTTACAGGAGTAGTAGTGAATTTGCCAATTTCTAATTTTACTGTAGCATCTTCAAAGTTTTCGTCCATCTTTCCTCTATTAAAGAAACCTAGATAACCTCCATCTTTGGCATTGGATTCATCTTCAGAATATTCTTTCGCCAATTCTTTAAAATCATTTTCGTTTTTAATTTGCTTTATAATATCTTTTGCTTCTTCAAGTGCTTTCTTTTCTGCTTCATCTTTTTCTTTAGCAGTCATATTACTAGTTGTTTTAGGAGTAATAAGAATATGTCTTGCTTCTATATCTCCAATAGTATACTTTTCATAATAATCATCAATTTGTTTATCAGTCACCTGTTCTTTAACATAATCTTGTATCCATAATGTTCTTCTATAATTAAGTTTAATATAGTTTTTAAAATCATCTTCATTTTGCATCCCATAATTATTCTTTATATAGTCTAGATACCCCATCTCATATTCTTTTGCATTTGCTTTTACAGATGAAATAACTTGATTTACATAATTCGTTTCATCACTTGTTGTATTATATTCCTTTTCAAGTAAGAATGTATCTATCATATCAATTAACATACTAGTGCCATAATTATCTTTTAGAACTTCAAAAAGTTCCTCAGCACTTATTCCCTCATTTTCATTAAATGTTACAACTGCATTCTCTCCATTAATTAGTTTTACATTGCCACAACTGGTTATTAGTAATAAACTAATACATAATATTAAAATTTTCTTTTTCATATAATCTCCTCATAATTAATAGTAACAAAAAAAATAAAAAAACACAATAATAAGCACTCACACAATTTTAGATTTTGAGTAGAATACAAGTGTAAAGATAAAAAAGGAGGAATGTTTATGAATACAGGATGCGGGTGTAAGGGTGGCAGCGGTTTTTCAGGAGCAGCATTTGCCTTAGTACTATTTATTTTATTAGTAATCATACTAGGTGCATTCATTTAAAAACTTAAGGAGGTGTAGAGTAGTGTCTAACTGTGGAACTTCTTGTGGATCAAATTATGGAAACAGTTTCTTTATCATATTGATATTATTCATCCTATTAGCAATAATCTTCGGAGCTTTTTGCGGAGGATGGTAAAATAAGAGGAATTTCCTCTTTTTTGTTTAAAATATAAAAATATTGTTATACTATATTTAGTGATATGCTATGTGCGGAATTGTAGGTTTTGTAGATAGTAGTAAAAGTAAAGAAGTAATTTTAAATAATATGATGAAGAAACTTAAACACAGAGGCCCCGATGAAAATGGAATTTACATAGATAAGGACATTGCTTTGGGTCATCTTCGTTTATCTATAATTGACATAAAAAATGGTCATCAACCTATGAAAAGTTATGATGATACTTTAATAATATCTTTTAATGGAGAGATTTATAATTATTTAGAGTTAAAATATGATTTAGAAAAACTTGGATATAAATTTAAAACTAAATGTGATACAGAGGTATTACTTAATGGGTATCATTATTATGGGAAAGATATACTTAATAAATTAAGAGGAATGTTTGCTTTTGTAATATGGAATAAAAATACAAAAGAACTTTTTGGTGCTCGTGACTTTTTTGGAATTAAACCTTTATATTATTATCAAAGTAATAATAATTTTTTATTTGCTTCAGAAATAAAGGCATTACTTGTACATAAAAATTTTAAAAAAGAATTTAATGAGAATATACTTCCAAATTACTTAAATTTTGGATTTACACCAACTAAAGAAACATTTTTTAAAAATGTATATTCACTTGAACCAGGACACTACTTTATTTATAAAAATAATAAACTAAAAATAAAAAAATATTTTAAAATAACATTTGATGAAAAATTAAAAACTGTTGATGAATTTTCAAAAAAGATTAATCAATGTATGAAAGAAGCAATTATTAAGCATAAAATGGGAGATATTGAAATAGGAGCGTTCTTAAGTGGAGGAATTGATTCTTCTTACATAGTTGCCTTAGGAAGACCTAATAAAACTTTTACTGTAAGTTATAAAGAAGAAAAATATAATGAGGGAGTTAAATCTAAAAGATTTGCTAAATCGTTAAATTTGGATAACAAGTGTAAACTTGTGAATAAAAAAGAATATTTTAAATATTTGTATAAATCACTTTATTATATGGATGAACCAGTAGCGGATCCTTCAATAGTTCCGTTATATATTATTTCCAAGTATGCAAGTAAACATGTAAAAGTAATCTTATCAGGAGAGGGAGCAGACGAATTTTTTGGTGGCTACAATTACTATAAAACATTTAATAGTTATAAATTTTATGATAAAATTCCATTTTTTATTAGAAATATTATTTCAAAGTTATGTGTACTCATGCCTAATGTTAAAGGTAAAAACTTTTTGATAAGAAGAGGAGAAAAACTTGAAAATAATTATATAGGTGTTAATAGAGTTTTTAATGAGTATGAAAGTTTTAAATTACTTAATAAAAGATATAATTGTCCTCGAAATAATGATTTAACAAGAGGTATATATATAAAAATGAAAAACAAATCTAAAGTTTCAACAATGCAAGCAATAGATTTAAATTTTTGGTTTGTTAAAGATATACTTCAAAAGGCTGATAGAATGAGTATGGCAAATTCTGTTGAATTAAGAGTTCCATTTGTAGATAAAGAAGTGTTTAATGTAGCAAGGAAACTACCAGAATATGCAAAGGTTAATAAAAATAAAACAAAGATTGCATTTAGAAAAGCATGTTCTAAAATTATGGACAATTTTTACTGTAATTCTGAAAAACTAGGTTTTCCAGTTCCGCTTCATCAATGGTTAAAGGAAGAAGATGTATATCATAAAATAAAGAAAGTATTTGAAAGCAGCAGTTCATTTAATTTTTTTAATACTAAAAGAATTATAAAGTTATTAAACGATACTTACTATGGAATAAGAGATAATTATAAAAAGGTATGGACAATTTATATATTTTTAGTTTGGTATGACTTATTTTTTAAATAAAATAATTGTGAAAGCCCCATTATTGTGTTAGAATTATAATAGAGGTTGATTAGTGTGTTTGGGAAAATTCTCACAATTACAAACGGAGATGTTGTTGTAGAAAATCTTACAAAAAAAGTTGAATCAGCTTTTTTGGGGATTCATGTTGTTTTTGATTCTCCAAATTTAAAAATAATTGGAGAGATTTCTGAAATAACAGAGGATTATTTTAAAATTAACTTTTTAGGTGAAATTGTTAATGGAAGTTTTGAAAGCGGAATAAGTAATAAACCAACACTTAATTCAGTTATAAGAATTATATATAAGCAAGAATTGCCCCTTATACTAGGATCACAGAAGATGGAAGATAAAGATTCTCTTTATTTAGGGAAATCTATCAAATATAAAGAATTTAATGTAAGTGTGGATTTAAATAATTTCTTTTCACAGCATTTTGCTATTATAGGAAATACTGGAAGTGGTAAAAGTTCTTCAGTAGCAAGAATAATTCAAAATTTATTCTATAGACATGAACAAATGCCAATAAATGCAAACATAGTTTTATTTGATGTATATGGGGAATATCATAACGCATTTAAAGAAATTAACAATAGTCATTATTTCAAGACAAATAATTTAACAACGAAGTTAAAGTTTGCTGAAAATGAAATAGTTTATATACCTCCTTATTTTTTAGAGGTAGATGATTTGGCTCTGCTTTTAAATGCTGAAGAAAATTCACAGATACCTATTATAGAAAAAGCACTTAAATTTGTCTATCTTTTTACAGAACCAGAAGAAAATATAATAGAACATAAAAATAGTATTATTGCTAAAGCGATTTTAGATATTCTTTCTAGTGGTAAAACACCAACTCAAATAAGAGATCAAATTATTGCAGTATTGACTGCATTTAATACAAAAGATATAAATTTAAATTCACAAATAGTGCAACCAGGCTATATTAGAACTTTAAGACAATGTTTAAGTATAGATTCTACTGGGAAAATTAATACAATGCAGCTTGTTGTAGAGTTTTTAGAAAAATATGCAGTTCATATAGAAGTAATAAAAAGAAAGGAAAATGCTTTTTATACATTAAAGGATTTATATAATGCATTTGAATTTGCATTAATAAGCGAAGGAATCCTAAAGAGTGATAAAGTATATGATAAAAATAATGTATTAAAGGTTAGACTTGATACAATTATAAATAGTGAAATAGGAAAGTTCTTTGAAGTAGGAAATTATATTTCTAAAGAAGAATTTGTAAAAAGTTTATTTATGACCAAATCTGGTGAAAAAGCTCAAATATTAAATATTAATTTAAATTATATTGATGACAGATTTGCAAAAGTATTGACTAAAATATATTCAAAATTGTTTTTCAATTATGCAGTAACTTTAGAAAAAAGGAGTTTATTTCCAATACAAATAGTACTTGAAGAAGCCCACAGATATGTTCAAAATGATAATGATATTAATATAATTGGTTATAATATATTTGATAGAATTACCAAAGAAGGAAGAAAGTATGGAGTTACATTAGGCTTGATAACTCAAAGACCAAGTGAACTTTCTAATACAGCACTTAGTCAATGTGCAAACTTCCTTATATTTAGATTATTTCATCCAAAAGATATAGCAGTAGTAACTGATATTAGTTATTGCTTAAGTAAAGATGATTTAGCTAATTTAAAAACTTCAAGACCTGGAGTTGCATTAGCACTTGGTTCTGCATTTAAGTTACCACAGTATGTAAAAATAGATATGCCAAACCCAGTACCAGAAAGTTCAAATACAGATATAAAAGAAATATGGTTTGAAAATAAATAAAAAAATTAACATATTATTATGTTAATTTTTAAATACATACTATTTAAGTGTATATGGGTTATCTATAGTTCCATCTCCACCATTGTGCATAACATCATTTTTTAAGTAAATAACAACACCTATTTTCTTATCAAATTCAGCTGAGTTTTTGCTCAAACCTCTAGAACCTATTGTGAAAACATCTTTAGTATTTTCAGATACTCCAACCATAGTCCAGAATTCTCCACTGAAATAACTTATAAAATTATAATTTATACATGAATCATCTCCTAGTTTTTGACAATTAGGATCAATACTAATATTTAAATATTCATATGGTGTAAGCATTCCGTAATGAAAACTTTCTTCTGATAGAACTGTACATTCAGGATTTTCTGCTTTTGTAGCAGTTAAAGGTCTTTTACCAATACACCATTTTCTTTCCATAACATAGTGTTTATCTTCTTCACTTAAAATATCTATACCAGTATAAAGACTTTTTAAAGTATCCTTAATTCTACTTACATTGAAATCATTAATTCCTGTAAATTCATCATAATCAATATTATATCTATTATCCCATGGGTAAACTTCTATCGAAAATTTGGTTATTAATGCAATATTGTTATTTGAATCAATTTTAATAATTCTCCATTCATTTTCACCAATTTTCACATAGTTATTTTTAACTTCACCTCTAAATAAATATTCATCATTAACCTTATATAATCCAGTCCCTGAAGTCACTATATCCTGTGATTCAGTAATTAACCTATAAAGTTCAATTGAATGATAATCTTCTTCACAGTTTAAATATGCTCTATAATCATAATTAGTTTCTGTTTTAGTAACTATTATATTAGCACTACATTTTTCACCATTTTTTAGTAAATCTTTTAGTGGCTTTATTAAACCAGCATTTACTAATATTGTTTCAGATGAAGTTATGCTTTTACCAACTTCAGTTGGCAAAAGATCTAGATTATTTTTATAATATTCTTCAGTAGCATCTTTTAATAAAATTTCTACCTGTTCATAAGTTTTATACTTAGGAGCAAACAAATTTACAATTAAAACAATTAAAATAATAAATCCAACTAAACTTCCAAATCCAATACCAATTAGAGTTATCATTTTTTTATCCATATTTTTTACCTCTTTCCATTATTAAATTATATCAAATGTAGAATAATTTGTATACTAGTTTATAAGTAAATCTAATACTTCCTGCAATTCTAATTTTTTATTATTCATTAAATATGCAGGAGTTAAATGTATATGATAGTGTTTTATATGCTGAACTGAACCATTATTTTGAATTAATTGAAATCCATTAATATTTAGTTTCTCTTTTAATAACTGATACATCTTTTTAATTATTGTATTTAAATATTTAAATGTCTCATCATCTATCTCAGTAGCATCTACTATATGTTTTTTAGGAACAATAAGCATATCTCCTAAAGATTCTGGATGAATATTTAAAAACACTTTAACCTTATCATCTTCATAAACGGTATATGAAGAAATAGAACCATCAATTATTTGACAAAATAAACAATTATCCATTAAATTCATCTCCTTATTATAATTATAATTAATAAAAATTTTAAATTCAATAATTAATATGTTTTTGCTATAAGTTCTTTTAAATTCTTTTCATAAATTATAAGTGAGTAGAGGTGTATAGAATGAACTTTGAAAAAGATTTTCCAATGCTATTAAATAATAATATAACTTATTTTGATAATGCAGCCACTTCATTTAAACCTAAATGTGTGCTTGATGCAATGAATGAATACTATGAAAAATATAGTGCTAATACACATAGAGGAGACTATAATATAAGTTTTAAAGTAGATGATGAATATGATAAGGCCAGAGAAACAGTTAAAGACTTTATAAAAGCAAGAAGAAAAGAAGAAATAATATTTACAAATAATACAACCGATTCAATGAATATGATAGTTAATGGTTTTTTTGATAGAATTTTAACAGTAGGAGATGAAGTAATTCTTTCAAAAAGTGAGCATTCTTCAAATATTTTACCATGGTTTGTCTTATCACTTAAGAAAAAAATAGTTATAAAATATGTTGAACTTGATAGCGATTATAAAATCACTTTAGAAAACTTAATGAAAACAATTACTGATAAAACGAAAGTAATTAGTCTGGCACATATTACAAATGTAATAGGAGATTTAAGAGATATAAAATCAATAATTGAAATTGCAAGAAAAAATGATATTTTTGTAGTTGTAGATGCTGCTCAGAGTACTCCTCATATAGAAATAAATGTAATAGATATGGATTGTGATTTTTTAGTTTTTTCAGCGCATAAAATGTGTGGTCCAACTGGAGTTGGTGTTTTATATGGTAAATATGAATTATTAAAAATGATGCTTCCAACAAGAGTTGGAGGAGGCATGAATAAATCCTTTGATGAAAAAGAACTGATTTTTAAAGAAATACCATATCGCTTTGAAGCAGGAACACAAAATTTAAGTGGAATTATTGGTTTTAGAAGTGCTATTGAATATTTAAAAAGTATAGGAATGGAAAATATAAGCAAACATGAAAAATATTTAAGAAAATATTTAATAAAAAGACTTAAGGAAATATCTTATATAAAAATATATAATGAAAACAGTGAAGCTGCAATTGTATTAATTAACGCTGACAATGTTTTTTCAGGAGACTTGGGACTGTATTTAAACAGTAAGGGAATATGTGTAAGAAGTGGAAGTCATTGTGCAAGACTATTAAAGGAAGAATTAGGTATAGAAGATACAGTGCGAATTAGTTTATATTTTTATAATTCTTATGAAGAAATAGATTACTTAATAGAAGCTTTAAAGGATGAAAAAAGTCTTTATAGTTTTGTTTAAAAAATAATAGTTTACTTAATTTTATTTTATGAAGTATTAATTTACTTCATATTTTTATTTTGTTTTAAATAATTTTTAAAATTGATAAGAATCATTTAAAAGTAATTATAAATAGTAGAAAGATATTATTTTTTAATTATGCTATAGTGTCATAGAAAGGAGGAGAGTATATGTTAAATCAAACGGTTATAGTAGGTAGACTAACAAAGGATCCTGAAATAATAACAACTGATAATGGCAAAAAAAGAACTCAAATCGTTGTCGCAGTGGGTAGAACATTTAAAAACATTGATGGCACTTATGATACAGATTTTATCCGTTGTATTTTATGGAATGGTATAGCTGAAAGTACATGTGAATATTGTAAAAAGGGCGATATTGTTGGTGTGAAGGGAAGACTACAGACTAGCTCTTATGAGGCAAATGGAGAATCAAAGTATACAACAGAAGTAATAGCAGAAAAAGTAACATTTTTATCATCACAAAAAAACAAGGATAAAGAATAATCCTTGTTTTAGTTTTTTAAAACCCTTTTATGTGAATGTTGTGCAATATAGTCTTCTAAATCAATTTGATTTTCAGGCGGTACACCATATTTGTATTCAATTATAGATTGCATAAGTTTGTGAGAAGTTTCTCCATAATTTAGTAATATTTTTCTATATTCAGGAATTAAATTTTCGCGTGTTTGAGCTATTTTTTAAGCATATCTTTTACGATATTAACTGCTTCTGCAGTTGCTTTAACGTCCGGGTCATTTTTCGTCATACCATAAATAAAATCATATATTCTTTCATTTCCATTTTTTATAAATTCTTGACAATAAAATATGTGACTTCTATTATAATTTGGATGGTCTTTTCCTGTGAGTTGTTTATATTGAGAGTTAAAGTATTCTCCTGCAATTGGATCAGAGAAAGAATCTGGT
>CAZMCS010000028.1:0-12115 GCA_964565085.1 uncultured Muribaculaceae bacterium
CTCTAAATCAAGAAGATTTGGACAGTATAAAGAAGTATCTGATAGATGAAGAAAATATACTTGAATCAGTCTATGCAGAACCGGGTGTCTTTGATGCCGGAACTACCATTGAAGTTAATATTGATGGAAAAACAAGAAAAATAAAGAATGAGTCAAGTTCGTATTCTTCAGACAGAGAAGAAAGAATATATGATAGATTATTAAAAAAGATAACAAATATGGTTTTTAGTAAATTTATAAATAAAGCAAAAGAAATATTTAATGACAATGAGAATGAATATAGCGCAAAGGAATTTATTGAGGGCAAAGCAGTTTTAGTATGGCAACCTGGAAAAAGAGGGCCAGCTTCGGTAATAATTGACAAAAATGATCTATCTTATCTAGTTGTATTATCAAATACTGCACCAGAAACTGTGAAACAAGATTTTATCGATGGAAAAAGATCGTAAATAATTTAAAAAATATTTTTCATTAAGAGATAGGGGGTAACAACCTTTATCTAACTGGCACCAAATTATAAAAATTAACTACTTTTAATAAGTAGTTTTTTTATGATATAATTTAAATATGGAGATTATATGAATAAATTTATACCTAAACAATATATAAATGGAGAAATTACACAAGATAATTGTAATCATGAATTATTATCTATTTCTGGATTTGATGAAGGAATATATGGAACTAATTATGAATGCTTAATTTGTGGTAAACATTTACATTATAGTATTTTTTATAAATCAGCAGATATGGACGGTAAATATATTTATCAAAGTTATGGATATTTAACTCCATATAATATAAAACTTATTAAAAATATGTTAACTTTTATTGCAGAAAGATATATTAATGAAGAATTTATTGATATAGCTAACATTTTCAATAATATATCTTCTTCATTAGAAAATATTTCATCATTATTAAATAAACAAACTGAAATTGATAAAAAATTAATAAGAAAAAAATATCAAGATATAAACAAATAATTAATATATATATGGAGGACAAATGAAAGAATATTATATTGATTTAGGTTCATCAACTATTTAAAGTTTATGAATATGATAAAAGTTTAAAGTTACTTGAAGAGCATTCAATATATTTTAAGAATGACTTTACTGAAAAAAAAGGAATTAGTGATTATAATAAAGAAGAGTTATATAACTATTTTAAAATATTGATACAAAAATATAATATGAAATATGAAAATACTCATATATATGTAACTAGTATTTTTAGAAATGTAAATAGAATTCAAAAAAATGAATTAGTTAAAGAATTTAATAAACAATTTGACTTACATTTTAATATTATTAGTCATGGAATTGAAAATGATTATAACAATAAAAAAGTTATGATTATAAATATGGGTGGTAAAACAACTGAAATAGTTACTTTTTATAATAATAAGATTACTGATCGTAAAAACTTAAAGATTGGAGTAGCTGAATTATTAAATGAATTTCCAAATTCAAATGATAAATACTCAACTGCTAAAATAGAAGATATAGTTTCATTTGTAAAGGATAAAATAAAAGACATTGATTTTGATGATGATTATGATTGTGCTATTTTTACAGGTGGAGAAGAAAGATTTGAAAAATTAACAAAATATAACTTAGTAAAAAACACTATTTTTAATGATGGTGTTCATAATTATATGATTAGTTTTGAAAATTTTATTAAAGGTAATGAAAATATATTTTATAATATTACATTACAGGAATTATATGATTTAATGCCTCAAAATCCAAAATGGATGGATGGTGCAAGAACAGGTGCAATACTACCACAGGCTATATTTACAAAAGCAAGCATTAAATGGATAATTCCATCAGATTTAAATTTAATAAATGGAGTTATTAACGATTTAAATAGTTAAGTAAAAATTATTTAAAAACATTTAAATAAAAGAAAAAAGATTAAGCAATTTAATCCTCGCTTAATCTTTTGTTACAACGATAATTTATTCCTTTAAACAAATTATAGTGAGTTTTTAATAACTTGATTACCACGTTTATTGCAACTGGCTAATTTAATGACCATAATGCATATAAATTCCAGAAATGATCATTAAAAGAGTTTGTTGTTTTCAGTTACTAATTGTAAAAGGCAATTAGCTGTAATCACTTACAATTTCGAGTTTTCTTTCTCAATATCATTCATAATTAACGATATGCCTCATAAGTATTGTAAGACATTTCAGCAGTTATACATGTAGGTTAATTAATCATTTTTATAGAATAATTTCCTTGCGTATTATGAAGCAACTTTATTATAACAAATAAAAAAACTAGATGTCAATAGTTTTTTTAAATATTTTTTACATTTTTTTACAATAAATGTCAAAATAATCAAAAATCTTATTATAAACTAATTTTTTTCTCTTAGTTCTTCTTGAGTCTTATATTTTTTCTTAGCTTCTAGCATAAAACTGGTAACTTCTGTTTCTATTTCCAATAAAGCCTTTGGAGATATTTTAGAGAAAATCATTTTTTCTTTAACAGTATCTATTATTACATCTCCCCATAAAATACCTTTCCTGATTTGCATATCATTATATAAGTCAGGAGTAATCGAATAATAAAAGTATCCAAATAGTACTCTCTTTTGACCTATAAGTATTCTTTTATTTGTAATTGCAACTACACAGGTAGAAACAAAGTGTAATGTTTCATTCTTCTGAGCTGCAAAAGCATATCTGATTCTTTCATCTGGATTTACATGCATTTGAACTATCTTTGAATTCTTTTTAAGTCTCCAAGCAACTGTTAGAGGGAATTTCTCCTTAAATTTCTTTACATGTTCATACACTGTCATAAAAATCATACTCCATTCAAAATAATTATAGCATATTTTTAAAAGAATTTTAAATATTATGTTTTAATACTTTTAGATATATTTAATATAATTCCAATGAATGTAAAACTTGTAACTAAACTACTACCTCCGTAACTTATGAATGGGAGTGTTACTCCTGTTACTGGAAGTATTCCAACTACTACCATTAAATTTAATAGTGTTTGAAATATTAACATAAAAGATAATCCAAATGTTAAATATTTTGCAAATAAATCATTTGTTGATAAGCTTATCTTAATACATCTATAAAATATTATTATAAACATAACTGCTATAAATAGTGCTCCTACAAAACCAAATTCTTCTGATATAATAGAAAATATAAAATCTGTCTGTGGTTCTGGAAGATAAAAGTGTTTCTGTCTTGAATTTAAGAATCCAAAACCAAATAAACCACCTGGACCTATTGCATATAGACTTTGAATTATTTGAAATCCACTTCCTAGTGGATCTTTCCATGGATTTAAGAAAGACGTTATTCTTTCTAAACGATAAGGTGCTGCTATTATGAGTCCAATTATACCTAATAATCCAACTATACCTAATTTAAAGAATATTTGCAGTTTAGCCCCTGTAATAAAAATTAATCCAATTAATGCACATACCATAACCATACCAGTTCCAAAATCAGGCTCAAGCATGATAAGTCCAAAGAATAAAATTATTATAAAAAGTATTGGAAATACAAATAACTTTGTGCTTCTTTTATCCTTATTATTTCTTGATAAGAATTTTGCTGTAAATATAATTAAACCTAGTTTTGCAATTTCACTTGGTTGTATTCCAAAGTTACCTATTCCAAACCAGCTTCTTGAACCATTTCTAATACTTCCTATTCCAGGTATTAGGACAAGCACTAACAATAAAAAGCAAATCCCCAGTATGAGATTTGCTCTTTTTTTGTATATATTATAATCTATTTTAGATACTATTATCATTATTATTACTCCAAGTATCAGAAATATTCCTTGGTTGACTACAAATTTATATGCATTTCCATATTTGAAAAGTGCCCATATGTAACTTGAAGAATATATCATTATTACACCAAATATACTTAAAATAATTACGCTAAAGAATAAAGTTTTATCAAATTTCATTAGAACCCCCTAGAACCTTTTTTTACAACCATACTCCATAGTAGATTGCTGCCATACCTAACATAAAGCCAACAATCCAGAATAATTTTACTATATCTCCTTCTTCCCAACCAAGTTTTTCAAAATGATGATGTATAGGAGCCATTAAAAATACTTTCCTCTTAAATTTTCTTATTGCAGTTATTTGTATAATTGCAGATAATGCCTCAATAACAAATACTCCGCCAATTACTGCGAGTAATAATTCATGTCTTGTAAGTATTGCTATTGCTGCCAAGGTTGAACCTAAAGACAGTGATCCAATATCTCCCATAAATACTTTTGCTGGATGTGAATTAAATACTAAGAATCCTAGTAATGAACCAACAAGTATAAAACAGAATATTGCCATTTCTTGATAACCTGTAACCCAAGTTGTTCCCCAAGAAATTATACCAAAACTTAAGAATGCTATCGCAGAAAGTCCTCCGGCAAGCCCATCTAATCCATCTGTAAGATTAACTGCATTTGATGAACCAACTAGAAGGAATAAAATAAATACTCCATAAAACCATCCTAAATTTAATTTAATATTTAAAGCAGATATCCAAATTGTAGGATCTCCGCCACCACGCATATGTATATAGAAGAATACTAGTGCTATTATTATTTGAATAATCAATTTTTGCAATATAGTTAATCCTTTATTATTCTTTTCTCTTATTTTCTTTAAATCATCAACTAAGCCCAACAATGCATAAGAAATAAATACAAATAATACAATTAATAAACTATACGTTATTTCAAGGCTTCCTCTTAAGTAAAGTACAAGCATTGTAATAATTGTTGGAACAATGAATATAATTCCGCCTAAAGTAGGAGTACCAACTTTACTTTGATGTTTATCTAAAAATTTACTAATACTTTGTTTTAATTTCATCTTTTTTAGAAATGGAACTAAGATTAAACCTAAAATTACTGCTAGAAAGAATCCAATCATTAGTCCTAATACACTTTTTGCCAAGATGAGCATTATATATCACTTCCTTCATTATTTATTATACATAAACTGTTCTTATTTACCAAATTTAAAACATTAATTTAACATTATCTTTACAGTAGAATTCTGTTTAACTCTGGTTCCTGGCTTAGGAGAAATTGCAATTACTTTATCTCCAATACCTGAATATTCCACTGTTAATAATGATAACTCTTTTAAAGCGTCTTTTTTTGTCATATTAATGACATTAGGTACAGTAACATAATATTGCTCATACCATCTATATGTTCTTGGGAGTCCTTCTCTATCCTCTTTTACATCATATAGACTTATTATTTCCTTAAACATATTTTTTGCAATTGGAGCTGAAACAGTCCCGCCATATTGAACTACATTTTTTGCATGATCTACTGCAATATAAACTACAAATTCAGGATCATTTGCAGGCATAAATCCTATAAAGGAAAGCACATAGTTTCCAACCATATATTGTCCATTACTTCCTACTTTTTGAGCTGTTCCGGTTTTACCACCTATTCTGTAGTTCTCTATGTATGCATTTCTTCCTGTTCCATTAGCAACAACACTTTCTAAAACATATTTTACAAGGGAACTTGTTTCTTTACTTATTATATTTGACGCTTTGAGTTTAGGCTGAACCTGTTTTATTAATTGGTTTGTTTCTGGTTCATTTATAGATGATACAATATATGGCATATACATATTTCCATTATTTACAATTGAACTTACTGCCTGAACCTGCTGAAGTGCAGTAACTGATACACCTTGACCAAAAGCAGTGGTAGATAATTCAAGTAAACCTATTTTATTAATATCAAAAATTATTCCACTTCCCTCTCCATTCAAATCTATTCCAGTCTTACTTCCAAAACCAAATTTTTTTATATAATCAAAAAGTCTTTCTTTACCAAGTCTCTGACCCATAATAACAAAACCCGGGTTGCACGAATTCTCTACTACCTGAAGAAATGTTTGGAGACCATGACCGCCATCTTTCCAGCAATGTAGCCTTGCTCCACTTACAGTTATACCTCCACTATCATAATAAGTATCTTCAAATACATTTACAACTTTCTCTTCAATTGCTGCAGTCAAAGTAACAATTTTAAATGTACTTCCTGGTTCAAAGTTAGACCAGATTGCCAAGTTTCTATTTATAATCTCCATACTATAATTTTGATAGTTACTTGGAGAAAAGTTTGGTCTACTACTCATTGCAAGTATTTCTCCAGTCTTAGGATTCATCACTATTCCAATAGCACCCTCAGCAGAATATTTTGTAACAGCATTAGTTAATTCTCTTTCAAGAGCCATTTGTATATCCAAATCTATTGTTAAATTAATAGTCATACCATCTTGTGGACTTTCATAAATCTCTGCAAGTTCAAGTCTTTTACCTTTTCCATCTGAAAAGTACTTAATATTTCCATTTATCCCAGTTAAATACTTATCATATAATAGTTCAAGGCCACTTAAGCCCTGATTATCAATTCCAACATATCCAATTACATGAGATAAAACACTATCATTAGGATAAAATCTCTTACTTTCCTTTACAAGATATACTCCATCAAAATTAAGTTCATTTATTTTATCAGCTACTTCATACTGGAGTCCTCTTCCTTCAGGATGTACTCTTTCAATAGATGTCCTCTTTGATACATGCTTATACATTTCTTCATAAGATACCCCTAAAATTTTTGAGAGTTCAGTTGCAACTAACTCTTTATCTTTTATTTGATTTGGAATAAGTATAAGTGCTGCAGTTGTAACATTACCTGCAATTAACTTTCCGTTTCTGTCTAAAATAAGACCTCTATTAGCCTGTACAGGAAGATTCCTGCTCCAAAGATTAGATGCAAGTTCATTTAACTTTTTATATTGTATTACTTGTATATAAAAAACTTTTATAATAACAAATAAAAATAATAGTATTCCAATTAAAAAAAGTCTTTTAATTCTATTATTCTGAGTACTTTGAAACATATTTTTCACCTTAAATATTTTATGCTTACGCACACAGTTTTAGAAATATACTGGCTTTATTAGTTATAAAATTATATAATATAATATAATATAACATTATTAATTGGAGAGATTATGAATATTATTGATATTAAAGATTCAACATTTTTAAAAAAACTTAACATAAATGAATTAGAAAATTTAAGTCAAGAGATAAGAAATTTTATAATAGAAAAAATATCTGTTACAGGAGGACATTTATCTTCAAATTTAGGAATTGTTGATTTAACAATTGCAATTCATAAAATTTTTAATTTTAAAAAAGATAAAATAATATTTGATGTAGGCCATCAATCATATACACATAAAATACTAACTGGAAGAGCTTCCAAATTCAATAGTTTAAGAAAATTAAATGGTTTATCAGGATTTCAAAGTATAAAAGAAAGTGAATTTGATCATTATGAAGCTGGACATTCATCAACTTCTTTAAGTGCAACTCTTGGTTTTGCTATAGCAAGAGATTTAAATAAACAAAATTTTAATATCATTGCAGTTATAGGAGATGGTTCAATAAGTAATGGACTTGCATATGAAGCATTAAATCATATAGGTGAATTGAAATCAAAAATAATAATTATTTTAAATGACAATGAAATGAGTATTTCAAAAAATATAGGTGCGTTAAAAAACTTGCTTGATAAACTTAGAAGTACCAAAAATTACAATAAGGCTAAAAGTAAAACTAAAAGTATTATAAGTAAATTTCCTTTTATTGGGGAAAAAATAGAAGAAGGAATCGAAAATATTAAAAAGGGAATAAAGAAAATATATTTAAAGGAAGGATATTTCTTTGAAGAATTTGGCCTTAAATATTATGGACCAATTAATGGGCATGATTATGAAGAAATGTTAAGTTACTTAAACATTGCTAAGTATGAAAGTTCTCCTGTTTTACTTCATGTAATTACTAAAAAAGGAAAAGGATATAAATATGCAGAAGAAGATAATGATGGAAACTGGCATGGAGTTTCTTCATTTAACATAAGTACAGGAGAATTCTTCAAAAAAGTAAATAATAAGATATCTTGGAGTGAAGTAATTAGCAGACATTTAATAAAATTAGGGAAAAATAATAAAGATATAATTGTTATTACTCCTGCTATGGCTAAAGGTTCACAATTATTAGAATTTAAAAATAAATATCCTAAGAGATTCATAGATGTGGGAATCGCAGAAGAACATTCTTTAGTACTTGCAAATGCTATGGCATTATCAAATAAAAAACCATTTGTATCAATCTATTCTACATTCCTTCAAAGAGGATATGATCAAATTATTCATGATATTGCAAAAATGAATACAAATGTAGTAATTGGAATAGACAGATGTGGAATTATAGGAGAAGATGGATCAACTCATCAGGGAATTTATGACATATCTTTTATGATGTCTATACCAAATATAACTATAATGTGTCCAAAGGATTCAATAGAAGCGGGTAATATGCTTTATACTGCATTTAATACTAAAGGACCAGTTGCAATTAGATATTCAAAGAATTACATTGAATATAATAAAGTTAGTTATAAAAAACTTGATATAGGTAGTTGGGAAAAAGTAAAAGAAGGAAAAGACGCTACTATTATTAGTTATGGAGACTTCCTACATAAAGCTATAAATATAAGTAATAAGTTAAATGAAATTAATATTAATTTAGAAGTAATAAATGCAAGATATATAAAACCTATAGATATAAGAGTATTTAAAGATTTAATGAAAAAAAATAAACCAATTTTTGTATATGAAGAATCCACGAGAATAAATTCATTAGGAAGTTATCTTGTGGCATTATCTCAAAATTATAACTTTAAAAATAAGATTTATATTATAGCAATAGAAGATAATTTTATAGAACATGGTAATAAAGAAGATGTAATAAAATTATTAAATCTTGATGAAAAAAGTGTTTATAATTATATTAAAAAAGAATTAATTAATTAATTCTTTTACTTTAACAACTGTTCTATTTTCTGCATTAATGAATCACTATCTAATTCAAATTTCTTTAGCACATCTATTCCTTTACCACTTTCACCAAAAGAAGATAAATTTAATAAATATTTTTTCTTATAGACAAATTCATTCCACTTTGAATCGTTACTTGCTTCAATTACAATAGATTTATATCCTACAGGCAATAATGATTCCTTATATTCATCACTCTGCTGTATGAATAATTCAAGAGATGGAACACTTATTACCCTAGTATAAATACCTTTTCTATCTAAGTTTTCACTTATTTTTATTGCAGTATGTACTTCTGTACCTGAAGCAATTATTATACCCTGCAATCTAGAAAGTTCCTCTTTTATTATATAAGCACCCTTAGAAGTAAGTTCTATACTACTTTTTTTAATTTGAGGCATTTTTTCCTTTGAAACAACTATACTTACCGGAACTTTATTATTAATTGTATAATCCCATGAACCAACAACTTCTCTAATATCAGCAGGTCTAAATACAGTCATGTTTGGAATACTTCTAAGCATGCCCAACTGTTCAATTGGTTGATGAGTTGGTCCATCTTCTCCAATACCTATTGAATCATGAGTAAATACATAAGTAACAGGTAAATTCATTAATGCAGAAAGTCTCATTGCTGGTTTCATATAATCACTAAATACCAGAAATGTTCCAATAATTGGTCTTATATTATTTAAAGCAAGTCCATTTGCAACAGCTGCCATTAAACCTTCTCTAACACCAAAATATATATTTTTACCATATTCACCATTAATCTTAAAATCCTTTCCTTTATTAATATTTACTTTAATAGAACTTGATAAGTCAGCACTACCACACATAAATATTGAAGAAAGTTCTCCAATTAAGTTTATTAACTTACCATTTGTAACTCTTAATTCTTCTTTATAATTTTCTTCAAAGTTTATTTTAACTTTTGTTAAATCTAATTTAAACTCACCAGTTTCCAGACTAACTAAAAATTTCTTTAATACACTGTCTTTTTCTTTGAATAAATTATATTTTTCAACCCAATTATTATATAAAGGAATTACTCTTTTATCAATCGTTTCCCTAAAATATAAAATTGCATCTTTTGATATATGAAAAGGTACTTTACTTACATCCAATTTTACTTTTAAATTATCTATATCATCTTCACTAAGAGGTTTTCCATGAACACTACTTGTACCTTGAAGTTCACTTCCATTTCCAATTATAGTCTTTATTTCAATTATACTTGGTTTATCACTGTTCTTAGCCTTTGTAATAGCCTTGTCAATTAAATTAATATCTTCACCATTAGTAACAAATTCTGTATGCCATCCGCATGATTCAAATCTTTTTAAAACATTTTCATCAAATACTCCTGTAGTTGCTCTATCAAGACTAATGTTATTTGAATCATAAAGTACAATTAACTTACTTAGTTTTAAAGAACCAGCTAAAGAAGCTGCCTCATAACTTATTCCCTCCATTAAATCACCATCACCCACTAAAACATAAGTATAGTGATCTATAATATCCTTACTAATATTATTTCTCAGATATTCTTCTGCAATCGCACAACCAACAGCAGTAGCAAATCCTTGGCCAAGAGGACCCGTAGTACATTCAACACCAATATTAACATTTAATTCAGGATGACCCGAAATTCTACTATCAATTTGTCTAAACTTTTTTAACTCCTCGAGTTCGATTGGATACCCGGCATAAAACAATGTACTATAAAGTAAAGCACTTCCATGACCAGCACTCATAATAAATCTATCTCTGTTTAACCAGTCTCCCTCTTCTTTATTAAATTTCAAATGTTTTAAAAACAAAGTATACAGTATTGGTGCTGCACCAAGACAAATTCCAGGATGTCCACTACCTGCACTATTAATCATATCTATACTTAAACTTTTTATACAATTTATAACTTTTTTATCCATTATTTTACTCCTATATTTAACTTCATTATAGCATATATCCTTTTTTTTTGAAACACAAAAACTAAATTTGACTTTTAAAAAAAATCCACTTATAATATGTTATCAAGAGGTAAATATGAAAGAAAAATTAGAATTAATTATTTTAAAAGAAATTTATAATCAAATGGAAAAAACAGAAAACAACTTTCCAGTTGAAAATTTAATAAACTTACTTTATTGTAAAGACTTTAAAAATGCAATAGATTCTTTAAAAGAAAAATTTGAAATTATAGAAGTATGGGATGATGAGCACTCTGCGATTTATGACTCAATAAAAGTATATAAAATTACTTCTAAAGGAATACATAGATATTTAATGGATTCTGATGAGGAATATCGTGAGAAAATTAATGAAGAAACTGACAATGCTAAAAAAATATATAAGAATCTAGATTTTGAGTTATTTCATGATTGGTTAATTTATAGAATAGATAAAGATATAAGTTTTTTAGAATATTATAATTTATTTGATAGAAATCCAGAAAAAGAAACTTTACTTGAATTAAAGTAAAGTTTTTTTATTCATTAAATGCATAATATGTATCATTGTTATTATTATTTGCTATTTCATTTAATGTATTTATTCTTATAACACATAAGAATGCCAATATTAAAACGACGGCATAGAATAATAAGACTCCTTTATAATTGTTAAAAATATTTTCCATAAATACACTCTCCTTTTTTATACTCTAATTATATTGCGTATGTTTGTTTGTGTCAATATAAAAACAAACAATTGTACTTATCTTTTAAATATTTTACATTATATTTACTTTTTAAAAAAACTTTGATATTATAATTTTATTAAAAAAGGAGGGTTTTATGCAAAAATTTGAAGAAATGCCAATTTCACAGTTAATATTTTATATGACAGTCCCAGGATACTTTGATCAAGAAAAAGCGTTACTTAAAGAAATTGTTAATAACAGATTAAAGGATGTATATGGTTTTAATTCTAAGGAAGCATCTAAGTTTATAAAAGGAGAACAAAAAGCAATAACAAAAGAAAATATTTTTTATAAAACAACTATAGAAGATTTAGGGAATAGTTTTTGTTATATACATAAATTTAAAAGTTTTATGTTATTTAATCTTCTCCAAGAGTACAATATATATAATTCTTGTATTGGAGAATTTGAAAAATTATTAAAAATTATAAATAATATTGATAAAGATATAGCACA
>CAZMCS010000029.1:0-12104 GCA_964565085.1 uncultured Muribaculaceae bacterium
GGATCTTTTTCATCACTAGCAAAACATATAAATTCTTTATTCTTTATTTTAATATACTTTAAAAATACATCATTTATATAATCCCACGGCATAATTTCTTTATTATTACATTCTTCAACTAACTCAAAAATCATTTTAAGTTTTTTCTTATTATTTTCTTTTGGCCAATGAGTATTTATTAATAACTCTATTTGTGCTTCAGCAACATTGTAATTAATATTAGTTATTATACCATCATGCAAATAGTGATAGTATTCAAGAAAATTTTGTAAATTATCTTTATTAAGTTCTTTCATAATTTTCCTTTCTTTGTTTAACTATATTATATCACTTTTTTAAAAGAAATCATTTTAATTTCATTTCTAATAAAATTGGTGAATGATCACATAGTTCATAATTATTTTTACTTTCCATATTAATTACATCTATATTAGGTGAAACAATAAAACCATCTAAATTATTTAAACTATAGGCGCCGTTTTGATTTTTTACAAGTCTTCTGTGTGTAGGTGAATCACTTATTAATAACTTCCATCCATATCTTGTTAATAAATCACAAAAATATTTAGGGAAATCTGAAATACTACCTAAAGGTTTTAAATTAAAATTAAAATCTCCACCTATTACTATATAAGAATTATTTCTATATTCTTCCATCAAATATGTTAATATTTTTTCTAACTCTTTAATTCTTTTCTCTTGATTCATATCATATGGAATTAAGTGTATATTAAAGATTCTTAAAATCTCATTATCTAATTTTACAGATGTTTCAATCATACTTCTGTTATTTAATATAAATGCATTAGCATATAATTGTAATTTTTTTAAATAAGATATCTTTCTTGTTTTAATATTAGAATAGTCATCTTCATCTTTAGATATTTCATGATTGATAAATTCACAATCATACTTATTTTTTACTAAGTTTGCTTTTCCATGTTCAAGAAGACCATTAAATTGAAATAAATTTGGAAAGTATTTATAACTATAATCTTTAAATTCTTTTAAAAATATATCTTTAGTATTTACAAATGCATTCATAGGAGTTAACCCAGTTAATTCTTGAATAAGTAAAAAATCAGCATTCATATCTATTAATAATCTTGATTGCTGTAATGTTGTAGAAATAGTTTTCTTTCTATTAAAAATTGAATAAGATTTATCTTTAATAAATTGAGTATCTTCTTGTTTACCTTCACAACTACTAGCGCCATTACCTAAATTATATGATACTACTTTATAAATATCTTCCATGCTATTCCCTCTTTTTAATTGCATTATTATATCATAATCATGGATTTAACTCAATAAAAAGAATTCTACCATACAATTTCATTAATAGTATAAACATTTTGCGAACCTTTCACTATTTTACCTATTGGATAACAATTAATATACTTTTGTATATGAGTCATTATCTTTTTTACATCTTTCTCTAAAGCAACAATTACCATACCAACTCCAAGATTAAATGTTCTTAGCATTTCTGAATCACTTATCTTACTATAGCGTCTTAATAATTTAAAAATATCTAAAGCATGATACATTGATAAATCTATTTCAGCATCTAAATTACTTGGTAGAATTCTATTTAAATTCTCTTTGATTCCACCACCAGTTATATGAGCCATACCTTTAATAATCTCTTTATTAAATAAATCTTTTACTATATGATAATAACATCTATGTGGTTCAAGTATTACATCAATAAATGATATACCATTTATTTTTTCATTCATAATTTGTGGATACATATCCATTATCTTTCTTACCAAAGTATATCCATTTGTATGAATACCACTTGATTCTAATGCTAAAACAATGCACCCTTCCTCTATTTTAGAGCCATCTATAATTTTATCTTTTTCTACAATCCCTACAATACTTGAAGTTAAAATGTAAGTGTCTTCATTTAAAACACCTGGTTGTTCTGATGTTTCTCCTCCAGTTAAAACGCAGTCTTCTTCTTTGCATGCTTGTGCAATTGATTCTACCAGTTTTTTTACATCTTTCTTATTTAACTTTCCACAAATAATAGCATCCTGAACAGTTAAAGGTTTTGCACCCATCACTATACAATCATTTATTAAATGATTAATCATATCATATGCAATATTTTCAAGTTTTCCATATTTACTTGCCAATAATTGCTTAGAACCCGGTTCTTCAGTTTTTAATACTAAAACAGGATTTTTATAATTTAAAGTACTTATATCATAAAGTGAAGAAAACGCTCCAACTTTATTTAATACTCTTTTATCACTACTTTCTAAAATATTTGCCATTTCTTTCTTTGTTTCATTTGCTAAATCAATATTAACGTCATATTTTATTTTACTCATTTTTTCCACCATTATAAAAATTATAACATTTTTTTAAATAATAAAAAAGGAACCTTTAGTTCCTTCTAAAAATATTTAAAAACTTTTTTACCAATGTTTGCTCTTTCAACTTTCTTTTTGTTTGAACAAGTTGACGAACCGGAAGCAGTTCTCCATATTTTTCTTTTTGAGCAGATAACCACGCTTCAAAACTTGTTTCTAGATATGCAATATAATTAACATCTTTTAACTGTGGATAAAGATTTAATAAATGCTCTTTTAATTTATCTTTTACTATCCTTAATCCTGTCCCAGTTATAAATTTATCATCAAATACAAACCATGCTAATTCATAAGCTTTATAAAAATTATCAGTACAATTTATTCCAGTTGTAAAAGTTAAAATTGTTCCTAATTCAAAATTTCTTTTCATAGTATAAATCTCCTTAATAAAGAATATTATAACACTTATTTTCAAATTATAATATTAATATCTTCTTAAAATCTGTTCAAGAGGACGATTTAAAATATTATATTCTTGGCCATAATGCTCATCTCTGTCTTTCCACGACATATCATAATTTGTTGTAATTCTACCATCTGGCTGTACTTGAATTCGACCTTTAATATTATTTCCTCTTAAAAATACACTTTTATGCAAATCAAAATCTGTCTCAAAGAAAAAAGCACCTGGTATATTTTTTCCTCTTCCAATCGCTAATACTCCTTTACCATCTTCAAAACTTTTATATTTTTCTAACATCCATTTATAATCTTTAGGTAGCACATTAAAATTATGATTAGCCATTACTTTTTGATATTCTTTTAATACTTTTAAAATATTATCTTTACCATGATTCAGTCTTTTTCTTTCTAGTTTGTGATAATAATCATTTGAAACTAACAATCTAAGATCTACTCCTGTTCCTTCTATAGAAGTAATAAATTCTTCAAATTTTTTAGGACATACTGAACTATTAGTAGTAACATTTATTTCTTTTGGTTTATTGCCTAATTCATATATCTTTTTTATTAAATAAACAACTCTTTTCATCTGCATTAAAGGTTCTCCACCACTTAAATGAACTATCCCGTCTATTTTTACCTGAGATAAAACAGTATCAATCACTCTTTCACTTATAGTATTTGGTCTTCTTTCTTCTCTCATACAATGTGCACATTGAAAAGAACAATTTTCAGTAATAATAAAACTGATTACATCGTCAACACCAACAATTAATTTTTCATTAATTTCTAAATTCTCTGGATACATAAAAAAGCACCCCTTTTAATAGTGCTATATTTTATCATTTTATTATAATTTTGTCAATTTTTATCGTGCTTACTTGTTACTTAATATTTCTTTCTAAACTATGTTTCTTTACAGGTGAATTTATTTTTTCTATATACATATTCCAGTCATTATATATTTGTTCTAAGTCTCTTTGATTAATTTGTTCATTTTAATTATTAGTAAAAGTAAAAGGTGGTAAACTTTCTTTTTTCCAAGGCAGTTTTTTTAATGGAAATATTCTTGGGTTAGTCCATACAATAGATGAAAAGTAATTCTTTGGAGTTGAAATTTCAGTAGCATCAAATAATAGTTCAGCCTTTTCAATTAAATTATTTATAAACTCTTTTTGATAAATTAATGCTAACTTATATTCAAATCTTCCAAATGGAGTTATAATTCCTAGAAATGTATTATCACCAAAAACAAGAGCAATTGACATATTATTTTGTCCCTTTATATATTTTATTCCATCTTTAAAACATCGAAATTCAAAAAGATGAGCGATTTGTTTATCTTCAAATTCAAAATCAAATAATTGTCTTGTTATTTGATAAATATCTTTTAATAAAGTTATATTATTATTATTCATAAAATAATTAATCTCCTGGTCATATATTATACCACTATTTATTAAAAAACAATATACTTTTTATTTTAATGATAAGATAATTAAATCTTTCTCAATATTAGTGATTTATTAGTTACCCAATCTTCACTAATATATGGACTTTCTTCAAAATCAGCATCTACCGTCATACCTGTAAGCCATTTCATTACCCTTACATCTGATGTAGTTATTTTTTGATTTATTTTTAATATTGTTCCTGATATGTGACTACATTCTTCAGTAGGATAATTACACATACCTTTTTTCTTTAAAATACATTCGTGTGCAGTTTTAATAACTATTTCGTATTGAAAAGGTATTATTTTACTCAAATCCTGCTCAGTACTTAAGTTATTCTTAAAAGAATGACATTTCCCTTTCATAATACATTGTTCACAACCTACTTCACCAGGTCTATAATAATGGGCATTATAGTCTCTATCAAGGTTATGAACATAAGAAATTAAACAAGCAGTTTTTCTAAATACATGAACTCCTATATTGTGTGCCATTGATTCAAATTCTTTAACTTTTTCTTCTGAAATTAATTTTTTATGCCCAAAATGATACCCTGGATAAGGTTGAAAATTTAAACCTTCTTTTTTCCAAATTTCAACACTTGAAGGTTTACCCTGTAATCCTGAATAACCTACTGCCAAACTATATTCCTTAGCTTTTTCTAGTACTTCTTGAAAAGATTCTTGATTGTCATTTATACCATAGCAAATTGGTCTAAATTCAATAGAATATTTATAATTATGTTTTCTTTTATTTATTTGTTCTAAATTATTTCTAAATCTTTTTAATGAGCCACCATCCATTTTAGAATCAACACCAAATGTAGAAAATGCTATATGCAAATCTAAATCAAATTTTTCATCAGGAAATTTCGAATAGTCTCCTTTGGCTATTATAACAACAGGTCCTTTATGATTTGCTTTTTCTAATAATCTTAGATATCTTACAGTATTATCAATTTGTAAAAAAGGATCTCCATAAAATAAATTAAGTGCAATTGGAATATTATTAAAATTAGGATTAATTTCTGTAGGTAAAACTTCACAATTAACCATTTCTTCTTTTTCGCCATTTAGTCTGCAATATTTGCAATCATAACAATGATCTAAAGAATTTCCTAATAAATAAAAAGACTTAGCAAAAGTTGCTGTCTTTAGGGTTTTAATTTCTGTGTTCATTGTATTTTACTCCTGTTGTGCCATATCCACCACCACGATCGCAACCCATAGTTTTTACTAATGCTAAGTGCTTTGTTCTAATTGTTTCTTGTTCTTTTTTTAGTTCTTCTTCATTATAATTATCTAGAATATTTTTCTTTTGTTCATCAGTTAAAAATTCTTCTGTAATCCAGTTGATTTCAGTTTCATCTCCCATTAATAATTGAGCTACTCTGTCACCTGGATTTATTAAATAAATGCCAGGGAAATTACTATTTTCTTTAATAGATTTTTTATCTAATGTATATAATTTTTCAAATTTTGATTTTAATCTCTCTATATCTTCCTCTGATAAAAAACCATTTTTCATGCCTTGTTCTTCAAGATAATTCCATAGTCTTACATATCCATTATCTTTCCATAAATCATAACTAGGCAAAGATGTATTCTTGATAATAACACCTACTTCATCTCTATAATCTGGATCTATTGTTCCGGGAGAATTTGGAATTTCTAAAGGGGTATTTAAAGATAGTCCGCTCCTTGGTCTTACATCTAATGATGATGAACTTTGTATTGCCACTACTAAACCTGTATTTACAATTAATTTTTGTTGTGGGAACACAATATACCTTCCAATTGACTTAACATCCATTCCTGCTGCTAATTCAGATTCATATTTTGGTATTTCAACTTCGCTTGAAGTCCTTGCTACATAAATTTCTGTTTTTCTTTTCATATTTTATTACCTCCATTTACATCGTAGCATTAAAAAAAAGTTATAAATAATATCTGTTTTTCATATTATTTATAACTTTTTGTTATACCCTTAGTAATTATCACTAATTAACAATATTTTCATCAATATATTCTTGAATAAATTTTAATGGTGCAGTTGTTAAATACTTCTTTATATAAACTAAATTAATAGTTATTGAAGGTAGTTTCTCTTTTGTATTAATTAAATTCAATTCTTTGTTTTCAATATCATTTTTTACTAAATCATAAATGATATATCCTATACCTAAGTCTTGTTTTACTGCTCCAACAATCATTTCACTTGTATGAATATTTATTACATTATTAACTTCTGCATTACTTTTAAAAAATACTTTATCTAACTTATTACGATTATCAGTTCCTTTAATAGGTAAAATCAAAGGATATTTTGCAACATCTTTAATAGATTTAATTTTATCTATATCTTTTAGATTAGTATTTTTATTATAAATAAAGCAATTATTTACTTCAGTTAAAGGTTTAATAATAATATCATCTGAATCAATATCTATTGGTGACGAATCAATTATAAAATCTATTTCATGATTCTCTAACAATGAAACCAGTTGTACAGTTTTTCCAGTAATTAATGTTATTTCTATATTTGGATATTGATGATGAAACTTTGCAACATTGTCAAAAATATAAAATGTCCCTATTTGAGAAGGAACTCCAATAGATAATTTACCTTTTTTTAAGTTTTCAGTTTCTAACATACTTCTTTCAGCAGTAATTAAACTATTATAAGCTTTTTCAATATAGAATAATAATTCTTTTCCTTTTTCAGTTAAATCAATACCATTTGGAGTTCTATAAAATAATTGAGTTTTTAATTCACTTTCTAATTTCTTTATTGATTTACTAATTGCAGGTTGTGAAGTGAAAGTATTTTTAGCTGCTTCAGAAAGACTTCCATATTTAGCAACTTCATAAAAAGTTTTATAAAGATTAAGATTAACATTACTTTTATACATAATATCCCACTAAACTAATTAAATATATTATAGCATTAAAATTATAAAAATAATATATAAGACAACTTAATCAATATGATTTACCACTAAAACAAACATGATTAACATACTTACTGAATATTATTTCAATATTTGTATATTCAGCTGATGTTTCCAGGTGTATACATCTTACTACTACATACCCTAATCCATAGTATAATATTGCATTTGTATCTTTGTTTACTCCAGTATTTATAACGAATATTGGAGTTTTTCCTTTAAAGATTCTATTACAATCTACAGACCAAAATATAACACTTATTAATACTATTGATATAATTATACTTAAAATAATTTTACTTAGTTTCTTCATAAGCACTTCCTATTTTATTTATTACTTTTTTTATTAATAATCTTTATTATAATTATTGCTGCTAAATAAGAAATTGTTATTATTACTATCATTGAGAAAAGTAATGCTATAAATTGCCTTATATTTAGTTCAAATACATTAAGACCTATTTTATCTTCACCCATTAAATTAGGTAAAAAGAATTTAGTGGTAAATATTAATATAATTGATGATAATATTACAGAAATAAATCCAATTATAAAAGTATTACATAAGTATTTTTTGTTTACATATAATTTTTGTACATCTTTTTTAAAAATAATAAATTTAATAATTAGTAACACTGATAAAGTTACTAAAATAATAACAGGATATAATAATCTTTTTAAATACCAATAAGAAGTGGTTTCCATACTATCAACATATTCACTATAAGTACTTCTAGCAGCAATTGGTTCATCATGTTTAAATTTATTTAATAAACTAAAAAATCCTTTTTGAATATTTTCTATAACTAGAATACCTGTCTTACTTATTTTATATCTTGGATATGAAGTACCTGGTATATTTGAATCATTAACAATTAAATGATTAATAAGTTCGTCGTTAACAAAAATCTTATTATATATTTTTTTTGTTTTATCTGAAAGTTCTTCTCCAATAGCCCAATACTTTTCTCTATTTGAATTATATTCAATCCAACTTACTTCTTTTAAAATATCATATTTTGATAAATCATAATTTATAATTCCAACTATTTTTACTTTATCAATTCCTAAATGAAAATATTTATTAGAAGTTACTAAATTTTTATAACTTTTAGGTTTATAATAGTCATCATTTCCATAAGGTTTTATCCCTACTTTAATTATTAAATCTGCAAGATGATTAGAAATCATTATTTCATTATTTTCATCTGGCATTTTACCTACAATATCATCAATAAAAAAGTCAGAAAAATTATCCCATTCTACAATATCTAATTCATCACAACAAAATAAATATGGTTCTAATTCGCTATTTTGATTTATTTTCAAGATATCATTTTTACCAATATAAGCTTCTTCAGTTCCAGTACCTGGTATATAATGAGCAAGTCTATAAATATTTTTTCCAATTTTATTCATTTCCTTTAACTCTTGATTAATTTCTTTAATATCTGTGTCCGTTAATACTTCTAAATTACTTACTCCATTAATTCCATCATAATATTCATATCTTTCAATTTGAATAAATTGTTCATTTTTATCTACTAATATTTGTGAATAGTTTTTTATTATCAAATCATAATAATTTAACATAGTGTAATATATACCTATAAATAATACAGTTATTATTAACGTAATTAAAATTACATATTTTAAACTTTTTTTAAATATTCCTTTAGTAGATAAACTTCTTTTCATTAATATCTCCCCACATTAATAACATTATATCATAAGAACTACCATATAAACTGATTTATATCTTCATTTGTTTCTTTTATATATTCAATATTAGCATTTTTAAATATTGATTCAATATTATCTTTTATTTTATTTGATTTTATTCTAAAAATAATTTCATACTTTTTTCCTATCTCAATATCTTGTGATAAATTATGAACTTTTACTGTTTTTTTAACTTCGCCATTGTATTGAGATACAACCCAATATTTATAATCTTTATTATCAGTTTCTTCTATATTCTCAATTATATAAGTTTTTACAAAAACATTATTTATTAAACTGATCATAGGCTCATACTCAATTTTTGGACAAGTATAATTAGAACCTTTTAATTTCCATGATACCAATACAACATCTGCTGATTGATTACAATAAAAGACATCAAATAAAATTCCTCTATCTACATAACCGTAAGTTCCGAAATTTTGATACCAAGAAATAATAGGACTTTTTTTAAATATTTTAGCATTTATTATATCAAAAGAAATACCAACTATTAGAAGACTTATTATTACAATAAATATAATTAAAATATATTTAAACCTTTTCATCATATTATCACCTATAATAATTATAACATACCCAAAATAAATATTGTTTCTCAATCTTACTGATTAATATAAACCCCATTCTGCTAACTTTTCAAATCCACCTATTTCTTTGATATACTTTGCAGCTTCATTTACTATTTCGCTATACGGTTTTCCATCAATAGTCTCATCTCCAATAGCACAACTAAACACTACTGGTTTTTGAGTTTCTTGAGCTTTCTTAAATGCATATACATTTATTGATACATCGGCTTTAGTTAAATCTTTCCCATGAAGTCCACCGCCAGTTACACTATCTGCCATATCTGACCCAAGTTTTCTATTTGTAGCACCTGAATCAACATTTGTACCTCCCGTCCATTCTCCTATTGGATTTATAATTGCATTAGGGTATAATTTTCTTAATTCATCATTACTTGCATTACTTTGACAAATTATTAATCTATCTCCATCTAATACATATTTTCCATCAGTAGGATATTTAGAGAATATTTCTCTGGCAATTCTAGATAATTCTTTCTGTGGTTCAGTCAGTGGCATTCCTTTAAATATTCCATTATCTCCACATCTAACCTTTTCACTTTGATTATTTGCTAAATGTTCATCTTGTTTTACTACTACTAAGTCAAGTACAACATCCCCTGCTATTCTTTTAACAATTGCATCTACTTCTTCATTAGTGAATGTTTCACTCGTTTCTACTATAATATGACATACTCCGTGTCCTATTAAGATTTCTACTGCAGCTTTGCAGTTTTTGTTTTTAGAATATGCCAAGTCAACTATTGCACCTGCTATTCTATCTGCCACCTTATCTGGATGGCATGGATTTACTTTTTCAATCATTTTTTACCTCTCTAACACCCTATAAATAAAAAAATACTCAAGATAACTTAAGTACTAAAGTTATCTTATCAATCTAGTTTTACCACCTAATTTAAATAGGTTGGTGCGATTTCACAGGGCTAGTCCCTTAATCGCTCTTTATAAGATGTTAATTTAATTATACTTTATTTGTTGAACTTTGTCGATTATTTTTTAATATATTAATTTATTTTTTAAAATTTAGATTTTCGAACCATAACCACGATCTTGATAACCAAAGTCTATTTTTATATTATTGGTTCTAAATATAAGACTTCTTTGCCAAGTGATTTTGCATACTCAATTTCACTTTTTGTATTATTACCAATATATCCATTTACATTAACTACAAAAATAGCATCAGACATCGCAATTTTTTGTTTATGTAGTTTCATAAATAAATCATATTGCTCTTGTGTATATTTATTTTTATTAGATTCTGAACTTCCAGGAGATATTACTGTTAATACACAGGTTAAAACACAATTACCCTCTAATTGTAATCTCTCAGCTTCTTTTCCCATTTGTTTTTCAAACTTTACACTTCCACATATGGTAATAACTTTTGCTCTTTCCATACTACCACCTCTACTAATAACATTTTATCAAATATTCAATTATTTTGAAATACAAGTTATAGTAAAGTAAATATATCTTTTTAACAAATAAAAATGGAGCATCTCAGTTCTTCACCTTTATTTACTTGAAAAATATTGCTCAGAAATGTTCGAGACAACTTCAATCTAATATATTAATATCTTTTTTTGAAAAATCAATACTATCAAATATTTTATTAAAGTTAACTATATACTCTTTTAAAATATCATTTTTACCACTTTTATAATATGTAACTGTTTGTTCATAAAACTTGAATATTAGCATAAATATTATTTGATTATTCAATTCTTTTGGTTTGTTTTCTCCAAATCTACCATCAATAAATCCTCTAAAAAACAATTTGTTTTCTTCATGCTTATAAATGGATCCTAAAGACCATCTAAAGTTCATCACAAAATAATCATATCTGAAACTTTCAATGTCTACTATCACCAAATGTTTTTCATCATTTAACATTACATTTTTAGGATGTAAATCACCATGTATATATTCTCTTTTGCTATTTTCAATAATAGGAATTATTTTATCATATATTTTGCTAATTATATTTAAAGTTGTAATTTTAAAATTGTTATTAAATATTTCCTTCTCATTATATAATACATTAAAATTATCTTTTACTTCGTTAGCTAACGCTTGAAGACTATAATCATCATTAAAAAAAGAATCACTAAAAAAGGTATTAAGTGTTCTATAAAGTCGCCCAATTTTATGACCATATTTATAGAAATCATGACTACTTTGTTCATACAACTTGTTTAGCGGGACACCATTAATCCAGTTATAAACAACCCAAATAATATTATCTTCTTTAATGACCCCATTATCTACAATATATAAATTATTATTTAATTTTAAATACGCTTCTACTATTTTTTTTACTTTAATTTCATCACTTTGAGAGTAATGTGACATCTTTAAAAAATAACTTTCATTTGGCTTGATTATTTTTAATACTTTTGCACCAGAGTGACTATCTTCTACATCCTCTATAATATCTTCTTTATCAATAAATGCAATCTTTTTGTACAACTCATTTTTTAACACTTTTTATCACCGATTTCATTATATCATAAAACAAACAAAAATGGAGCCTCTCGGCTCCTTCAGGGGGCTGACAATATTCTATTTACTACTG